>DAIQOU010000309.1:0-5747 GCA_036787725.1 Bacteroidales bacterium | reverse complement strand
GGCCCCTCTTAAATAAATATTGATTTAATAATGGTAAGATATTGGTTCTGTTTCTAAAATTTCCGGCAAGAATCCGGAAACTCCTGCCGGAAGAATCCTTCACCCTCATCAGATGAAGATAAAAAACGTATCCATTTTTATTCTTCTACGGGAAACGGACATTGTTCCCGATCATAGAAATTCATAGTATAATCATTCTGAACTTTTTCAATTCCCGCATCGGGATATTTTATATTATATTTTTCAGTCAAATCTTCAATAAAAGTAACCGAAATCCTGCTTTCGGAAGTTTTCTTCGACAAGGCGGAATAAGCCGACCGGTCCGATTCGTAAAAATTCAATAACATACGAATCCCGGACAGATCTCTTCCTCCTACTTCCAATTGGCAGGTTTTATTTCCGATGGTAAGAAATAAATAAGGAATGTCGTTTATTTTCTCAAACCGATAAGTCCCTTTCGATAAATAATTTTTTCCTTTTTTGATATCTTCTACTGTCTTATAAAGATATAAGGTTTTTTCTTTATTTTTAGCCATCATAACGGCATATCCGAGATCAAGAACCACCTCTTCTGCCAACTCTTTTTTAACAGCAGATTCTTTATCCCGGTTTTTAAGTGAAACCTCAGAACCTCTCATGTTTGTTGTCAACACCAAATATGGATCTACCACAGTAACTTCTACCGTTTGTTTATCCTGACCATCAAAAATCGTAATCCGGGTATTTCCTTTCGACACCGGAATTATCCTCACATATTTACACTTTTCATCGGTGCCGGGACTCTCTATTATTTCGGCACGAGCAATGTTCTCATTATCTGATTTTACCTCATAACTTCCGCTTCCTTTTTCTATTACCACAGAACCCAATACTCCTTCCAAAGCTAATTGAATCTTATTTTGCGATAGCCTGAAATTCGCATCATCATCGCTACAGGAAAGCATTCCCGATAAACTACCGATTAAGATAAGCAAGTAAATAAAATTGATTTGCCTCATAAATTTATTTTATCATTTAACGGAGGCAAATATAAAACGATGAAACAGTAAAAGGCTTGATTTAAATCAAGAGTTTATGATTTATATATTTTTTTACGAATTCGACTGAGTGTTTCGGGAGTTACCTTAATAAATGAAGCAATCTCTTTCAAACTTACCTGATTTAATATTTGAGGATAGTTACGGACCAAATTCGTATAACGCTCTTCCGGAGTTTCACAATATAAAGAAAGCAGTCGGCTGTAAATATCGGCAAGGAATACTTCTGCTATTTTTTGTCCCAAACTTTTATCGGAACAATTATTGAAAAAATAATTCACGTCTTTTCGATAAAGAACCAATACGGTACTGTCTTTAATAGCTCGTGCATCGATAACACTATTGGTTCCGGTTTGTAAAGCCGCATAATCGGCAACAAAATCATTTTCAAAGCTATACCCGACAATCTGCTCTCTTCCTTCAGAAGTAGAACGCAAATAACGAAAAGATCCTTCAGTAATAAAACCTATGGATTCGGACTTTTGCCCTTGTTTGATAAAAAATTCATTCTTTCGGTACATTTTAAGTTCTCCTCTCTTAAAAAAGAACTCTTTAATTTCAGGTATTTCTTCCAAATCCAGATATTTATTTAATACAGCCATAGTTATTGATTCATACCTGCTTTATATTGTTATCAATTTCTCTCCTGCTTTTATATATTCGGTTAATGGCTCCCCCATGTACCGAACATTAATCCCTAACTTTAACAAGACAGGAGTAACTTCAAATCGATCGCAACAGTCTTTACATGCCTCCATTTTCACGCCGGAATGAATCATTTCCAATATCTCCGTGTGTACCTGAGTGTCAGATCCGACTAATCTGACAGAGGCTCCCCATAGAATTATATTCACTTCCTTCCACCAATTCTTTTTCTTTGAATTAATGGTATACATGGATAACATGTTAAAAATGGAATCTTTATTATCTGTTGTCCAAAGAATATTCAATTTTTCCATCCGATAAAACTGTATTTCGGCAATGAAATTACAACTTTATATTTGGAAAAAGATTCTCTCTTCAAATTAAATTTAAAAAGAAAGGCTATCCCGACCATACCGGAATAACCTCTCTTTTCTTTATTGTTAACAATTTAATTGCTAATAATAAGGATATTTATTTCAGATGAGACAATACTGCTTCATAATTAGGCTCCTCCGCAATTTCAGGAACCAATTCCGAATATAGCACCTCTCCTGATGTATCAATCAACACAACAGCTCTGGCCAACAATCCCTTTAAAGGTCCGTCAACCATCAGAACTCCATAATTGTCATCAAAATCGGAGATGCGAAAATCGGACAACGGAATAACATTCTCAATACCTTCAATAGTACAGAACCGGGCATGGGCAAAAGGTAAATCTTTAGAAATAGCCAATATGGCCGTATTATCCATCTCTGAAGCCATCTTGTTGAATCTCCTGACAGACGCCGCACATACGCCCGTATCCAAACTCGGGAAAATATTTAAAACTACTTTTTTTCCTCTGAAATCATGCAAAGAAACGGTAGCCAATTCAGTATTAACCAATTTAAAATCAGGAGCTTTTTCTCCCCTTTTAGGTAAATATCCGGATGTATTGACCGGAGTGTTTTTGAATGTTATTTGAGCCATAAAATAATTATTGAAATTTATGTTTATTAGGAAAACAGTTACTTCTGAGAAAAGTTTCAACATTTACATTTATTAACAAATTGAAGTTTATTTATTTCTCCTTATCCGCAACCATACTGTTTCCAATTATGGCCGGGTTCTTATTAAGAATGACTTCTTATTTATACAAATTCAAAATAATTACGATAAAAAGTGTGGTAATTACAATGTTTTTAACGAAATTTGCATTTCAATTTCGAAGACATATTATTAAACACAACAACCATGCTACTGTCAGAACTTCACACCGGGGATAAAGCAATAATTGTCAAAGTCAAAGGAAGGGGAGCCTTTCGAAAACGCATCACAGAGATGGGTTTCATCAAAGGTAAGTCGGTCGAAGTTCTGCTGGATGCTCCCTTAAAGGATCCCGTTGAATATAAAGTAATGAACTATGAAGTATCCCTTCGGCGCAATGAAGCTGCGTTAATCGAAGTGGTCTCATTGGCCGAGGTAGCAGACCGGGAAAGTGAAAAAAGTACAATTGTTGATTCCACGGAAGAATGGCATAAAATAGCAAATATTCGAAGTAAAACCATTAACGTAGCGTTTGTCGGCAATCCCAATTCAGGAAAGACCTCTCTATTCAATATTGCCTCCGGTGCCCATGAGCGAGTCGGAAATTACAGTGGGGTCACTGTAGATGCAAAGGAAGGAATTTTCAAATATCAAGGATATACATTCAATATTACCGATCTTCCCGGCACGTATTCCCTGAGTGCCTATTCTCCGGAAGAACGATATGTAAGACATCATCTTTCAAATGAAAATCCGGACGTTATCATTAATGTAGTAGCCGCTTCCAACCCGGAACGAAATTTATACCTGACTACCCAGTTAATAGACATGGATCTTCCGGTGGTGATAGCCTTAAATATGTATGACGAATTGGAAAAATCGGGAGCCAATTTTGACTATGATCGACTGGGTAAAATGATCGGAATACCCATGATTCCTACTGTAGGGAAAACAGGAAAAGGCATCAATCAACTGTTTGAAAACGTGATTTCCGTATATGAACATACCAATCCCGTTACCCGACATATCCGGATCGATTACGGAGAAACTCTTGAAACGGCAATCAATTCCATCAAAAAAGCCATAAAAGACAATCAATTGTTGGGGAAAGAAACCTCTTCCCGCTACATAAGCATCAAATTGCTGGAAAAAGACACCGAAGCAGAACATTTTATCCGTTCTCTTCCCGGTTCGCAACCGGTAACAGAAACCGGAGAAGCCCAGATAAAAGAAGTCGAATCATTATTGAATGAAGATACGGAAACAGCTTTAACGGAAGCCCGATACGGATTCATAGACGGCGCTTTAAAAGAAACTTTTCGCCCGGGAAAAGAAGATGTTCTTAAGATAACGCATGCTATCGATACCTTGGTAACTCATAAATTTTGGGGATATCCTATTTTCTTCCTCTTTATGTTCCTCATGTTTGAAGGTACTTTTCTTCTCGGGGATTATCCTATGCAATTCATAGAATGGTTAGTGGGAATCCTGGCCGATTTTGTAGGGAACAACATGAATGAAGGACCTTTTAAAGATTTGATTACAGGTGGAATTATTGGAGGTGTGGGGAGTGTGATCGTATTTCTTCCCAATATTGTGATTTTATATCTTTTTATTTCCTTTATGGAAGATTCCGGATATATGGCCCGAGCAGCATTTATCATGGATAAATTCATGCATAAAATGGGATTACACGGAAAATCTTTTATTCCCCTCATAATGGGATTTGGATGTAATGTTCCCGCCATTATCGGAACTCGGACAATTGAAAGCCGAAACAGTCGTTTAATAACGATGCTGATCAACCCGTTGATGTCTTGTTCCGCCCGCCTTCCGGTATATGTGCTTTTTGCCGGTGCTTTTTTCAATAAACACGGCGGATTAGTGCTTTTCGGATTATATACTACCGGTGTTGTACTGGCTGTAATTATGGCTCGCGTTTTCAAAAAATTTCTTATAAAAGGAGAAGATATTCCCTTTGTAATGGAATTGCCGCCTTATCGTATGCCGACCGGAAAAGCGATCTTCAGGCATATGTGGGATAAGGCCTCGCAATACCTAAAAAAAATGGGAGGAATTATTCTGGTTGCCTCCATCATCATTTGGTTCTTGAATTATTTTCCCGAACACAAAGAAGCCGGAGAATATTTTGATCAGGAAATTCAAAAAATAGAGCAAACCTATTCCAAACCCGAAGAAAAAACAGAACGGGATTCTTTAATCGCAAGTATTGAGCGTCTGAAAAGAACCGATCATCAACGCAATTCTTATATCGGACAATTAGGACGTTTAACGGAACCACTGGTTAAACCGTTGGGATTTGATTGGAAAATCAGTGTCAGTTTATTGACCGGAATGGCTGCAAAAGAAATTGTCGTCACAACACTCGGAGTTCTTTATACGGGAGAGGAAGATGAAAATGAAGAAAGCGTCCTCTTAAAAGAAAGATTGCAAACCGAAAAAAGAGAGGATGGTTCTCCTGCATTTACTCCACTGATAGCAATTAGCTTTTTATTGTTTGTATTGATCTATTTTCCCTGCATCGCAACCATAGCCGCTATAAAAAATGAATCGGGATCATGGAAATGGGCCTTATTCGTCGTTTTTTATACCACAGCCTTGGCATGGGTGGTCAGCTTTTTAGTATTCCAACTGGGATCTTTAATAATTTCATAATAAATATGTGGCAATATATTGCAGTTTATATTATCGGATGTATCACCTTGGTATATATTTTGAGAAAAGCTTATTTGCTCTTTTTCGGAAAGAAAAAACAATCCAATAAATGTTCCGGATGCAGCGGGTGTGCACTGCATAATTCGTTTACCCGACAACATTAGGATTCTTTAATACATTATTATTTCTTTTTAACGAGCAAGATAATTGTTCCTTCGGGATATGTCATTACATTTGCACCGTGGTTTTTCATAATAGTATTAGATTTAAGGTTAACAAATTGAATTAGGGAATTCGTGAGAATTCTCTTTTTTTTTGATCAAAATCCCCTGCTATTAATCTCTAAGTGTATTCTGCATC
>DAIQOU010000308.1:0-5775 GCA_036787725.1 Bacteroidales bacterium | reverse complement strand
ACGAAAAGTACTGCGCGACAAGACGAAAAGTACCACGCGAGCGAACGAATAAATGATGGGATCAAAAAAGCTAATTTGTCTCATCGATAAGACTACCCGGTAGGGAACAACATCTTATGTTTAGGCGATCAAAAAGAAAACAGAAGCTCGAGTTTGTTTTTAAGATTTTCCCAATCGAATCATGGAAGGGATCATAAAAATAATAATTCCGATCAGAGAGATGCCGATGCCGGCTATTATAAAAGCATTGGTTAATCCGATGGTTTCAGCCACGAATCCTGTGGCCAGCAATCCGGGAACGGAAGGTGCCAGTGCAAGGCTGTCGTAAGTAGAGAATGCCCGTCCCAATTTATCGGGCGGTATTTTTGTTTGCATGATTACCGTGAAAGCACTGTTCCAGATAGCTCCCGCAATACCGCTGATCCCTGTCAACAGAACGAAAAAGATAAAGCCGGAAGACGGTAAGAGTCCCGAAAACAAGAAGGTAAGCCCATTTATGATACACATAAGGGAAATTAAAATTACCTTATTGAAACCCCTCATTTTATTGAATCCGATAAAGGCTCCTCCCAGGAGCATGCCTACTCCCCACGCAATTTCAACCAGACTCATCTGATAGGTATTTCCCATAAAATGGTTGAGTGTCATTAATGGGAACAGGGCAGCTATGGGAATAATAAAAAACATGGCGCCTAAGTCACATACGAATAATCCGGCCATTCCCCGATTATGAAAAATGGCTTGCAACCCTTCTTTGATTTCTTTGAGAAAGTTTCGTACCACCTCTTTTTGGGGAGGATTAGGTATTTTTACAAACAGCAAAGAGATACAAGCAATTGCGGCTCCTCCGATATCCAGCATCAACACATGCATCATATCCATAACGGTAATCAAAAAGGCCGCTAATGCCGGACCGGCAATGTTGCTGATGGAATGAATTACCTGATTGATTCCCGAAATACGCATGAGTTGAGACTCGGGAGCCAATAACGGAACGCTGGCTTGCATGGCAGGCATGTGAAAGGCACTTCCGGCAGATCGCAGTCCGAGCAACACATAAATTTGCCAAATTTCTACTTTTCCCAAGTAAAATAAAATACACAATCCTGCTGTACACACAGCAATGAAAGTGTCGGCCAAAATCATTGTCAATTTACGATTCCAACGATCGATATATACTCCCGTAAACAGTCCCAACACCAGTTGAGGTAACAGAGTAGCAATCATGGCATACGCCAATACTTCGGCCGATCCGGTTTCGAGACTCAGCCAAAATACAACAGCATATCCTACGATCGAACTGCTTAAGGTCGAGAACAATTGTCCCGACCAGATGATTGCAAAGGTTTTTTTCCAGTTATCCATAAATCCGATGCAAAAGTAGGAAAAATGTGAATACGAATTATTTCCCGTTCAATGCTTTGCGGATTCCTTCCAAACTTTCATTAAATTGAACCAGTTGAGCAATGACTTGACCTGCTCTGTTTTCTTGGTCTATACCGGCAAGCTTATTGTTTTTTTGGAATATTTCTTTAATCTGTTCCCATCGTTGTAATTCTTTTTTATTCATCATTCCGGCCATTTCTTTTAACTTCAATAAGTTGGATTCGCTGTCGGATGTCAATGTTTGAGCTTCGCTTTCATAATGATTCAGGATCAGTTCGTCCACTTCTTTTTCATTCATTAACGGAATGATCCGACTTACCATTTTATTCATATCCCGGTAAGAACCTTGCAGTTTAAAAGGCGGTTCCATACGATAAGCATCTTTCATGGCTGCATCGGCAATGTAATTGCGATTTACTTGGAGAACAATATCTCTTACCCGCATACAATTTTTAACTACAGCAAGGAAATCGTCCACCTCCTGTTGGGTATGGTTAGCTTCCAAATCAAGCAAGGTTTCGTTTTGGGTTTCAATATATTCTGTCAATCGATAAAAATCATCCGCACTTTTATTGAAAATTTGTTGCAAGAACATGTTTTCGGTAATTGCATTTTCCAGTAAACTTAACTTAAACAGACGGTCGGAGCTTCCGATTACGTCTCCCAGGTTATACACATCGGCCCGGTTGGCCAACATATCGGGGATTTTGAATTTTTCTCCGCTTTCCGTGTACGGGTTCCCGGCCATGATGACGCAAAAACGTTTGCCACGTAAGTCGTATGTTTTACTTTCCTCTTCAAAAATACCGTCCATCTTTCGTTGTCCGTCTGCCAATGATATGAATTTTTGTAAAAATTCGGGATTGCAATGTTGAATATCATCAATATACAACATAACATTATCGGCCATTTCAAATGAGAGATTGATTTTCTTTAATTCTTCCCTTGCTCCCGAAGTTTTGGCTTCATGGGGGTCGATAGAGGTAATGGAGTGTCCTATGGTAGGGCCGTTTATCTTTACGAAGTTGAGTCCCATGGTGGTGGCCAGGTATTCCATCAAGGTTGTTTTTCCATATCCCGGAGGCGAAATTAAGAGCAGCATTCCCATCCGTGCCGTTCTCTTATTCTCTCCTGCCACACCCAATTGTTTTGCTAAATTGGAGCCGATGAGAGGCAAATAAACGTCATTAATTAATTTATTACGGATAAAAGAAGTTAAAACGCGTGGTTTCAATTCGTTTATTTTCAATGTTTTTCGATAATCATTAACTAATTTTTCTTTTAACCGGGTAAAATTGTTGAATGCAGGTACGGTTTTTTTCGTAAAGTTGTTCAACTTGATTATAAATTGGTGAAAATCCAAGGTATAAGAACCGGAAACAATGATCGGATGATTTCCTTTTAGATCTTCAATCTCCACTGTATCGGAAGCCCTCAATAGTTCGTAGCCGGAGTCTTCAAACAATAACATACAAGCAGTTTCTTCAATGTATTTTGCATACATTGAATGTTCGGGTGTTAAATCAAGGAAGGAAGAAATCCAATTTTGAGCCAGATAAAAACGTTCGATCAGGTCAAATGACTTATTTTGAATGTCTTCTTCAAAACGAGACAGAAATTCTTTTTCCAACAGATACCGGGTGAATTCTTCTTTAAGGGTGTCGGCTTGTACGCTTTTTGTAAACAAATTCGAGTCGGAAAATTCTTGAAACAAGTAATTGGCAATATCGTCGGGAGAAACATCCGATTCCCGGAAATGAGTATTCCATTGGCAAAACCGGTCCTTGATTTTGTCGATTACATAGCTGAAATGGCCGGAATCCGGAAATGCTTTCAATACCAACCGGGCCGAAACGATCAACTCGGTTAGTTTCTTTTTTTCCGATTCATTTAAACCATTCCAGAATAATTGTGCCGCTACTCTTAAATGAGGGTGATATGCCAATACGCCCAATTGTTGATTTAGCGAATTTAAGGACTCAAAAATGACCCGGGCATCATGATCGTGTACTCCTTTCAAATACGATTCCGAATAATTTTGTTCCACTTGCCGTGTAATATAAGCTCCGGCATCCGGATTCTTAGAATTCCGGAATTCTTGGAATGTATTATAAGCGAGGTATTCGGCACGATAGACCGATCGATTTTCCGAAACGACTTCCTGTTCCCACAATTCGACATAAGAAGCTAATTCTTCATTTCGTATTTCCCTGTAAAAACTTGTTCCTGTCAAATGGTAGAAAAGCGAATCGTTTTTCCGGACAATGGTTAAATCCAACTGCTGTTTGTTGACCGAGAATTTGAAATTACCCAAGCTGATAATATTCTCTCCATCGGCAAAAAGTTCTGTTTTATCTTTCAGAATACGTAATGCATCTTCTTGAGAGGTTTTTAAGCTTGTTTCCAAATTTTCGGCTTTTGAAACGTCCCCCCATTCTTGCAATTCTTCTACTAATTTGCGAACTTTATCCACCATCAGGTCTGTAGAAAAGAAAGCATGGATATCTTCTCTTGTTTTAAAAGACCGGGCTTTGTTTTCGATATTTTTGAGCACTCGCAGACCAATCTGTTCCAAGGAGGAAGTTCTTCGGTTGATCTGTTCGATCAATTGATTTTTTCTGCCATCGAATGCTTTGGTTATTTCGTTTCTTTTGTCTGCTATTTTCTCGATAAATTCATCGTAATCGGCAAACTTGCTTTCCAATTCTTCTACTTGTACGCTGATCTTGGTAAAATATTCGTCGGCTTTATCGGGAGTATCGGCCAGTTCCAAAAAGTTGAGCATACTTTGTTCCAGCAAGGTCAGCTGAGCGCGAAAATCGGCCACAGCTTCCGTACTTTTTAAGGAGTCGGTTTTTCGTTTCAAAAGAGCACGAACCCCATTGAGCGATGCGAAAATCAACGATATTTTTTCCACAATAACAGTTGCTTGGGTGGTATCTTCAATTTTCAGGCTATTTAAAATATCGATCAGCAATTCCAATTCACCGGCAATCAATTTGCAATTATCATCGATTTTATTGGCATCCAACACTTTTTTGACTTCTTCTACCTTTACGGCTTCTTCCTCCACTTTTTGTTCGTAAGGACTCAATGCTTTGTCTTGCAATAAAAAAGCTACTGTTTTTTCGGAGAGGTCCGTATTGGTAGAAGAAAGGAGTGTTTTCAATTCTTCTGTTTTCTCCAAATCGATATATTTCAGGTTGTTCAATTCAATGATTTTCCCCTGTAGTCTTCTGGTTTCGGTTAAAAGTTTTACCGGAACTTCCAGTGAATCGAAACGGGCATTCTTCACATGGAAGAGCAGTTCTTCCACTTTTTCCGTTGCTTGTTGCAGGATCCGGGCCGAATGCCTTTTTTGTTCCTGGACTTTTCCGAATTCGTCAATAGCCGTATTCGCAATTTCTTTAATTTGCAATAACGGTTCGGCGATGGAAAATACATTGGGATCGGCTACCCAGAAATAAGTATCGACAATATCGTTGGATTTTTTGGCAATATCTTCATATAATCTTTCATAAGAGTCCTCTTTATCGATCAGCAGAATTACTTCTTGAGATTCTGCCATTACTTTTACAATATCTTTATTACCGATTTTATAAAGAAGATTATCTTTTTTTTGCGGATTTTCTTTTAACTCGCGCGGGTAAGGAGTTTCCCATATTTGAACCTGATGATATTTTGTTGCTTCTGCTTCCGAACGGAAATAGATTAAGGTGCCGTCATTGAATAAAGTGAATCCGTTACAAATAATGGGGGTTTCCACTTGTTGGCGAATGATATTATATGACATGAGAACATAGGTGTTCCGATCATTTTGGTAGAAAATATAAAGAAAATCTTCGCCATTGGGAGAAACTACTTTCCGAAAAAACTCCAGCTCATTTAATTCACTTTCAAAAAGTTTATATTCACCATTCTGTAAATAGTAACCATTCGGAAAAATAACGCCGTGATTATCCGGTAATAAGATTCCTGCATTATTCAGTGTTTTTATATTCAGGACTTCTTTGGTTCTTGTATTGTAGATATATGCCCTGAAATCTTCCTGATAAGGTCTGATCCTTAATAAAATCAGGTTTCCTAAATCGGCATAGTAATAATCGGCGTCATCGATTTGTTGATCTTTGTTTTCTACTTTCTCCGAATAGATTCCTTTACCGCTGTTGGTATTATCTTCCACTTTAAATGTAATATCTCCTCCGATCGTTTCAATAAATACTTTGTCTTTAATGGAGATATGCGGATGAAGGCCGAGCCTTCTGTCCTCTAATGTAGTTTTTGTCCATTGAAATTCATGTTGCGGGGCTTTTATTACTTCGTGGATGCTTCGATCATTTTGATATATCAGTTGATTATCTTTGATCAGCCATTTGAAAGCTTTGGCAT
>DAIQOU010000307.1:0-5779 GCA_036787725.1 Bacteroidales bacterium | reverse complement strand
GTCCTCTACATCTTAACCTTTATTCCTCTACTGTTCAAATCATCCAGCGAAGTAGCGGATTTCCTTACATGAGTTTCAATACTTATCGTTAAATCCGCTATTTTTTGATTGGATTCCGCAATTTGCTTATTGATTTCCCTTATACCTTCCGAAATATCCCGAATAGCCCTAACTTCTTCCAACCCTCTGTTTTGAATATCGGCAATGACATTCAAACTTTCTTTGAAGGCTTGGATGTGGGAATTGTCTGTAAGCCCCCGATAAAATACCCGTTGTATTCTTTCTAATCCTTTCTTTCCTTTGCATGTAAAACGATGCCTATGAGACGCGTAATGAGTAAAGAAGAATTCCCGGCTATCCGTGATCGACAGCGAGAAAGCGGTTTGAGTATAAAGGATTTCTGTAAAAATGAGTCTTACTCTGCCGCCAGTTTTTATTATTGGCAATCCAAGTTTGGCTTAAGTCGTTCTTGCATTGCTTCGTCGAGCTCATCTGATCAGCTTGCTCCTATTCGCTTTTCCACAGACCGGGCTAGCGGTATTTCCCCTGTTGCCAATCCCTCTGTTGCCAGCTGTATAAGTCTAGAACTTCCCAACGGTGTAAAAGTTCACTTTGCGGGTTCTTCTGCCTGTGACAGCGCTTTACATTTTATTACCCAACTCTTGAGTAGCCATGTTTTGCCTGAATGATACAATGCGTTATTACCTGTGTCCGGATAAGACAGATATGCGCAAGGGTATGAAGTTTGGTTCATGATAAAATGGGTTAGAGCGCATGGCAGACGAGCAGGAAATGTCAGATGAAGAAACGTATAGCTCTGCGCAGAAAACCGGCTCCTCCAATATTTAATCCTTTAGAGAAATGGATGGAGCAGACATATCAGAAAGTCAGACCCAAATCGTTGATCGGAAAAGCCGTTAAATATTAGATGGTTTATAGTTATGAGAAATATAGATTTATCCAAATTAAAAAATGCAAACGACCGTCCCAATTCCAAGTAGGGAAAAGAAGGTACCGAGTCCTGTGACGAATTTAATAAGGAAACAATTACTCATTATCACAGGGAGATTTTGAGAGAGAGAAGAAAAGAACTGAAACTTACTCAAGAAGCTTTGGCAGAGAAAACAGGACTCAAAAGAAGCTACATCTCCAAAATTGAAAAAGGCGAAACGAATATGCGAATCTCCGACTTTATATCGAATCCTTCACTGAAAATTCTTTACGTAATTCCTCAATTGTCATGTTACTTAAATCAACAGCACTATTTCCGAAAATCATTGTCAATCAGCTTTAACATCTCATTGACAATCAGTTCCGGTTCATCTAAATAAATGAAATGAGAGCTTTTATCGGTTACGATATGATGAAGGTTTCCATATTCCTCAGCTAACCGGTTATTCAGTTTTAGATGAACCTTAAAAGCCATTTTATTGAATTCCACAAACTTTTCTTCAATCGGCGTTTCTTTAATGGATGTAAACAAAACGACCGGAATATCCGAAGGTATGGAGTATCTTTCATTAGATTCCAATAACTTCAACTGGAAATCAAACTCATCGGAAATGCCGACAGGTGCATTATTTCTTGCGTTTATAATATTATCAATATAATCATTCCACATTTCTTCTTTTACAGAGTTTTTAAGCTCTTTGAAAAACAGTTCATGATACGTGTCGATTAAAAAAAGTGCCTTAACTTTATTTGGATATAATTCCGTATATTTCCTAACAATATGCCCTCCTATGGAATGCCCTATTAAAATAACAGGGGTATCAATAACAAGATTATTTATTACCGCATCAAGCTCCGTAGTAAGATAGTCGACAGACTTGCTGTCAGGAACATAGTCCGAATTCCCAAGCCCGCTTCGGTCATAAGAAATCACTTCGGCATATTTTGACAAAAGTTCCTGTAAATCTTTCCATGTGTCAAGGCCAAGCGTTCCTCCGGAAACTAAAATAACGGTCGTACTGCCATAACCGCTATCACGATAACTTATTTTATGTCCCTCATTTTGAAGGTACTTAATATCATTATTTTTACTGTCTTGAGCCATGATGTAATTATTAAATGTCAAAAATATCGGAATTAAAAGACATAATTTTCTCATATAACTTAACTCATTTTTCTGTAGCAATTTAAAATATTGTCATTCACGGTTATACAATCGTGATATTACGCAAAAATACCATATATAGCTCGAAAGAAAGTTATTTTTAAAGAGTTTTTTGTCTTACAACATAAAAGCCACACTTTCATGCAGCCCTCCGTTTTTCCATTATTATTTAGCTTTGCTGCTAAAAAGCTAATTATCAGATTATCCTATCAATCCATAAAAGATACATTTATGGACAGTTCTTGAAACGAAAACCTCAAAAAGCCACTAAAAATTCCGAGTCAATGCAAGTAAATATATAATTCCTATTATCTCATTTAACAAAAACAGCGGCTTATACATAAAAGAAATATGTTGAATAGTTGCATTCTTACAGCGGTTCATTATGCCGTGTATGCATGAGGCATAATGAACTGCAATATTTTAGCTGAAGCTCCGAAATTACCGACGCGCACGTCGTGTACAACAAACAACCGTGCAAGCAACCGCAATAATCAGAATCAAGCCGCATAGGATAAAAGCCCAACTATTTTTCACCCGATACTCCACCGACAACGTATAATCGTCTAACAGGATACGCATTCCGTCGATTTTCCACCTAATGGAATCGGAACTCTCAATCGGCACATTGGCTGTCGTAATCTCTCCCGGTAATACAAGTTCGTAACTAATGGTATTGCCCAATACATTTACTATCGACATGGCATCTTCAAAGTCCCGGTCGATTGACTCCTTATTCATTTTATACATTTTCGAAAAACGGTCGGTTTTATAAAAAGCATCCAATACGTTACAAACCTTTTCCGGAACTATGTCCGCTTCTCTTTCTTCTTTTTCAACCAATTGCTTATATATCCGGTCTTTATCCGTCTCCGAAAAATTTTGATCCACCCGGTTTTTTATGCCGTTTAAGCTAATTTCAAAACAATTGCGGGAATACCAATCCATAAATTTACTTTCGATTCCATTAAGCATATCGGCCATTTCCGCTCCATTCATCCCCCCGTAACTGCTGAAATCTCCCCGGGTCCATAACTTCTGTTCTTCTTTTGTAAGGTAGTTGTTTATAGGGACCGGCGAATCATAACTGAGTTTTTTGTAAACAGCAGTAAGCGTATAGGTTGTATAGAATAACCCGGATTTCTTCGTAAGAGTCTCTTCCGGAGAGACAAACGATCTCACATTTTCTTTACAACTTACTTCCCGGGAGAACAAATCGATTGAAGAAGCCTTTCCGGTTATTTTAACATTATATTTTTTTTTATCACCGAAATAATCATACTTGATGGCAGAGTCATATCGGACAATATCCCATCCGGAACTGATGTCGAACAGGTACGGATTGTGATCCGGATTCCCTGCCATAAATGCGGAGTCTCCCCATGCATATACTTCTCGAACGGCAGAGCCGTGTTGATCCAAGGTAGTTACTACTCTGTAATACGTACTGCAAGAGGCCGTAAGGACCGCCACAAATACCATTATTATGATTTTTATTGTTTTCATGATTAAAAGGATTAATGTTTATTTACAATATTCATATAAAAAGTTTCACGTTTCTTTTGCAATTCTCGTCTCTCTATCACAATGCGACTGATCTCATTCATAAGGCTGTCTTCTTCAATATCCTGTTCTATTAATGAAGGAAAATGGTAATTGGAAGCACTTAATTTTTGAACCGGAGACGCTATCGGTTCACAGATCTCATCCAAAAACAATCCCAAAAGTAAGACTGCCGCAACGGATGACACCCAAGAAATGTACTTTAACAATCCGAATGATTTGGGTTTATCTTCCAATTCATGAATGGCAGATAAGATTTCCGAGATCAAGAGTTGCGAATCATCCGGCTCCGGCTTCCCGGCCTTAATCCGACCAATAAGTTCGTTGTATTTTCGATCTTTATCTTTCATCGTTACTGATTTTTGATTTAATATATTTTCTCGCGAGGTATAAATTGCTTTTTATTTTTGCCGGTGTCATACCGGTGATAACAGAAATTTCTTCGACTTCGAGTTCCTCCAGATCACTTAACGTAAACACCAGTTTTTGTTTCGGTGTCAATCCCGCCGAAATACCGATAATCAGTTTTTTCAATTCTTTATTATTTAATATCTCATCCGGGTAACCATCCGAATACAGTTCACAATCCGCCAAGTTCACTTTCGACATTTTTCGTTCGACACGCAGCTTATCATAACAAGCATGGGAGGCTATCTTATATATCCAAGTTGAAAATTTATATTTCCGGTTGTATTTTGAAATATTTTGCCAAACTTTGATAAATATTTCTTGGGTAATATCCCTGGCGTCCTCCTCATCACACAACAATCTGAAAGCCAGAACATAGACCAATTGCCGGTATTCCTCAACAATGAATCCGAATGCCTTAGTATCTCCTTGGCAACATAAATCTATATGGGTTATAAGTTCATCATTCATCAGCCATTTATCTTATCAGCCGTTTATCTTACTTATTATACGTAAAGATATGTTTATCGGTCGAATTATTTGATGATTATTTTATTTAGTCCCACCTTTCACCTCTTATTTACAATCGGCATTGCAGAAGGCTTGACAGCCGGTTATTTTGAACATATCGGAACAGGACTAATGTCCAATCCGGTAAAACTATTAAGTATAAACTCGAGGCTTTTTCATCCGTTATCACCGGCATCGCAGGAATTTAATTTCCGTACTGCTTAAAATAAACACCGGCGAGGCCTTTTTTTATTCGTCGGAAAGCTTAATCCGTTTCGTCGGACATACATCCGACATTCGTCGGATAGCTGTTCGACAAATGTCGGATGTATGTCCGACGAATAATTTGAAGGCACGAAAAAATTACCAAGATAGCGTGGAAAGATTAATAATTGCCGATGCCGGGTATAAATGGAAACATAATTTATCCGATATCCCAGTGAAAAGTCTAAAAATAAGCAGCTGTCTGATATTCCCGACTTATTCAAATTGTTAATTCATTCCGGTTATAAACAAGAAGAGTCGGTATTGCCTTTTTTTTCAATCGGCAGTTATGGTTACCATAAAAAAACAGCTTTCCCTTTTCTTGAGTTTAGAAGCCAATTTGATTCCATTTATGAAAAAGAACGTGCTGCTTATCTAACAGAAAAAAGGATACAATCCGACATTCTGCTCCACTCTTTCTGTTCTTTGGAACACTTTACAGTAATGATAAGAAAAACACTTGCAGAAAAACACAAAGAAACAAAATGTGCTGTATTGCAAGATATTGCTTGGGAAATAATCCTTGATTTGTTGTTACAATCGGATGACCCTTCTTTCTATATCTCAAGAGAAGAATCCGACACTTGGCTTGACACCAAATTTATATTAACATTAGTACATTCTTATCAAAACATTTATGAAAAGGATATTGAAAAAAGAAGAATGTTTGAATCTTTCTTAAAAAAAATGATGAAAAAGGGCAATCTGCATCCAAAACAATATGCCATGATCATGGATGCAACCTCTTATATGTTTACACAACAAACTGTTTTCGGAGAAATGTTTAGAATAGAAGAAGATCAAATCAAATTGGAACCTTTTACAAATATACAAGCTATAGATTCTGTTAGGGCGGAAGTCTATCTGTCTCCTTTATGGATAAAATGTAAACTAAAGAATATTGAATTTCCTGAAAAT
>DAIQOU010000787.1:0-1690 GCA_036787725.1 Bacteroidales bacterium | reverse complement strand
GTCATTGTCCTCCAAAAGAGGGGTCTGTATTGCTTGTCAACCTTTTTCCTTAAAAACAGCAATGCATTCCTTTGAGCAATCCGTATTCGTACGGCTCGGAAACACATGTGTTGGAATAACCGGGTTGTCGATGTCCGGCCATATAATTTTACCCGATCATCGATAACTTGTTTAATTATCTCTTTTACAATATTTCAAAGAGCTTTCTTCTTTTTAAGAGAGGTAAAGATATAACATTTCGAACGGATCGACAACGGAATATACTCGAAACTTTAACAAAACTTATTCGGGTAAAGATAATTATCGCCGTTTCGGGTTCCGTAAGCTCCCGGTCGGTCGGGCATTGGAACTTGAGGTATTTAACGGGCAATCCCCATTCCAACCATTGCTGTTCGCAGCAGGTTTGAATCGACCGGCGACAGATGATACGGTTCTTTTTAAAGAAGGATTGCAATGTATAACATAAAGCATAATGACATACAAAATACTTATGATAAACAAATTGGTCCGTTATTGATCATATTGCTGCCTTTTGCCTGCAACCCGGAAAAGCCGATTTTGCCGAACATGCATTCTTTGTTCGTCGGAGATAAATACAACAAGATAAAAATCTCAGTCAAATATTTGCTGTATAAAAAAATACTTTTACCTTTGCACTCGCTATTGCGGCTGTGGTGTAATTGGTAGCCACGCCAGACTTAGGATCTGGTGCTTCACGGCGTGGGGGTTCGAGTCCCTTCAGCCGCACTTCTTAAAAAAGAAAAATGAATCCCCGGGAATCAATTGATTTCCGGGGATTCATTTTATATTTGGTCAATACCTGCGCTTGCAACCGGAAGTAACCGAGTTTAAAAACGTCATATCGACTTGCAAGATTGTCGGATGCAAACATCACAGCCATTTGCCGAAGTGTCGTTTATCTGCATTAAAGAAACAATTAATTGATAGGTCCAATGTCTAAAGTACAACTTAAGAAAATGCTGCAATCAATGGATAAGGCCGAAATTACATCTCTTATCCTTGAAATGTACGATACAAAAAAAGAGATAAAAGAATACTTGGATTATGTTGTCAGCCCAAATGAAACAGAACAATTTGCAAAAGCAAAGCAAATTATAGAGAATGAGTATTTCCCGGCAAAAGGTTACCCAAAGGAACGGCTATCGGTTGCCAAAAAAGCAATATCCGATTTTTCCAAACTGAAACCATCTCCGGAGCTTGAAGCCGAGTTGATGATTTTTCTTGTTGAATGCGGATGTCGTTTTACTCATGAATATGGTGATATAAATGAGCCTTTTTATATCAGTATGGAAAAGAACTTCGAACGAGCTTTGAAGTTTATGGCAAAACATAACCTTTTGGAAAGATTCCGTCCAAATGCCGAAAATTGTGTTAAATGGTCCTCTCCCTGCGGCTGGGGCTTTGCTGATGGGATAGAATCGATTTTTTATGATTTTTATTCTGAATAAACAAATTGAATAATCACCAATTATCGAATTGTAAGCACTTAACCCCGAAAGAGGTAAAATGTACATAACCCCGGGTTACGCTTCGCTCACCCGGAGGGAGTTGAGACACCCTCAAACATTGAGCGGAGTATATGTTGATATGGATGACATTTATTGCGGAGAACAAGGCTTTTCTGCTGATATACTGCCGGGGGACGGCAGGTATTCCATACATAAAAAGG
>DAIQOU010000306.1:0-5825 GCA_036787725.1 Bacteroidales bacterium | reverse complement strand
GATTGAAAATAAATTCTTCAGGTTTTAGCAAATTGATGCCAAAGACAAAACGATCTCCCTGTTTGAATCGTTTTTTCATTTCAAAATTCTCATAAGAAATACCTCCCGGAATCGGTCGATCTCCGGCCCAATAAGCATACCGACCGTTGACCAATCCCTGTAAAGAAGAATCCGGGTCTTTACAATACCAATACTGAGTAGCCGGTTTTCCTTGATATTTCCAGTTATTGGTTGTTTTCTCTGCATATTCCGCATTCTCGGGATCAGTTTCATTGGGAGATGCAATAAAATAAGGATAATCATTTTTTCCGCGAAGCATCCGGTCGGAAGAAATAACATCATGAGGTGTAAAATGTATATCCCGATAATCGGGCCAGGTTTCCAATGAAGTTTTTATACCGTCCCTTAAATACAGGTTGCGCAAACGAGCATAATTTCCCATCGTTGCCGTCAGGATACAATTATCGAGTTCTACAGAGTCCTCTCTTTTAAAAGCACTAATTTCAAACTCATACGGATTATTTTCGTAAAACTTTACTTTTACATATACTTTTGCTCCGTTATCAAAAGGTTCGTAAAAAAAATAAACAGTCAATGTCTCGATCCCGTTCTCCTTACCAACCACACCCGTAGCTCCCCTGTTTTCATCTCCCGGTTCGAAAGCTGTATTATCATTGGAACTCCAGATTCGTTTTCCCCTTTTGTCGTCCAGTTTACTCCATTCCAATTCAGACAATCCCCGGTGTTCTTGTCCTTGAGGGATAGGTTCTACCGCAATAAAATTGGTAACTCTCTCCGGTTTTTGGCCTGTATAAGGAGCATGAATCGATATTAACCCTCTGATTTGCTTCGGCAATATCCGGATTTGAATACCCTCTCTAAAACCCCATAAAAGCTCGTAATTATTACTTTCCGCAGGCTGTATCCAACTTGGTTCTGCCGGAGATCGAGCATTTAATTTATCGGAACCCGACCATAAAAAAGTCAAACAAACAAAAACAAGTAAAATAACTTTAAGAACATTCGTTTTCATCGATAATGTGTTTTTCAAATTATTAAAACCGGTTACTTTCTACTTTCGTCCATCCTTTTCACCGAACGCACGGACCAGCCGGTTTCTGGTATGAACCATTGAATTTATATCCGAAGTATAATTTCCGGAAGCATTCACGGCAATTTCATTCACCAATTCAAGAGCTGCTTCCGGATTCTTTTTTCCAAGAATCAACAGCAATTCATAATCTTCACTCATATCCCGAACAGCCGTTTGTCGAATGGAGTTTTTTATTTTATTATTTTTCAAATCAGGATAAACAGAATAATGATCTCCTTTAAACCCTTCCTCTTCAATGGTATGTAAACTGTCTTCGAACCAATCGACCCAAAAATTCCACCCCCAATGAAGCCATCCCGGTATCCCCCATTTATAACACAGCCAACCCAATGAACGTTGTTGCCAAACCGGCTTGTCTATAAACCGATTCAACCATTCGTTTCCGGGTCCGCAACAATTATAAACGTATATTTTTACCCCTTCATTCTTTAAACTGTCAAAACCGGTTTTATATTCCTGATACAATTCTTCTATCGGAATAACCACATTTGCTCCTCTCTCCACTGCATTCAGTCCGGATTTCAGGCTGAATGTAGGATCTCCGCAATGCATCCCGGGAGCCAAACCGGATATTTTATCCATATAATAAGCATACTGTTGATGTTGAAGATCCGACACCGCTTCATCCCCCACATGTTGTATCCATCGGTTTTCCCATCCTTTGGCTTTCAGGTGTTCATACAATGCCGGCAGGAATTGGTCAAAGAATCCGGAGCACTCCGAAGTCATAGGATCCACGTTCTTCGAACATAAAATGCCTTTTTCGTTCTTAGTTAAAATATAAGACTTATACGTTTTTCCCACTTCTCCTATGGTTGATCCGAAATGGATTCCTTCCATCTTTCCTATCACCTTTCTATCCATAAAAAAATGAATATATTCATCAAATTTCGACCAATCGAAAGAGTACTTCCCGTTTATCAGATCGGTGCCCGCGGCATCGAGCAACAACTGTTGGGTATTGACAAAAAGAACATTACACCGGGATTGTTTCAGCTTTAGCGCCATATCTTCCAACAACTCCCACCATTGAGGAGTCCATCTCTTCCAACCATACAATTGAGTTATTACATCCCGGGGATGATTTCCTCTTTCCGCATCATAAAACCAAGTTCCCGCAATTTGCTGATGATGCATAAAATCAAAATTAGCACAATGGGAATCGGGAATAATCACATCACCTACTTCGACCGTATATTTTACCGAGTAATTTGCCTTATCGGTTTGGATTTCCGCAATACCCGTATAAACCCCGGCCTTACAATCCGACGGCGTTTGAACCGTAATCCAGATCGGTTGAGTCCGGTTGGCTTTGACTTCTATTTCCGTATCATTGGACAAAGGATCCGGATAAAATCCGGCCCCGTTTCGTATAAGATACCGAGTATCCTGATGAATGGAGTTTTTGCTCATAAAAACATATTCAACATAATTGTACGTTATATGACCGGACGAAATGACACCGGTTTCCCCCTTTAACTCTTTCAATTCAACAGAATGAATAGTAAAATCTTCCTCACTTCTTAATAGGATTTGGAAAGATTCCGCTTCATTCTTAGCCATTACAAGATGAAAGGATTCTTTATCGGCAACCTTTAGTTCATCTTGAAATATATTTTCATAACTGCTTGCCATCCAAATATCCATTGCCAAAACATACCCGGACTGCGGAAACGCAAACAAAAAGATAATCCATACGTACCGAAATAATATATTCTTCGTTTTCATTTATTGCACAACTGTATATTATAATATTATTGAGACAACCCTATTTAATAAACGGAAAAGGGAAAAGAAACCCGGAACCAATCTAATTAACGCACACACAAATAGAAATCAAGTCATTAAAAAACAAGTAAGATCAAAAAGCTCCGGGTTAATCCTTCAATTATTTCAAGGTTTCGGAAAAAGAGCCTATATGCAAATACTTTTGATACAATTCCCGATAAACGGCATGATTCTTTTCATCGGGAACATATTCTGTTAAAAAACCTTTACCCAAGGCATCCTGCGCCCGGGATATATCCGGATATACTCCGGCTGCCACAGCGGCGAACATGGCGGCGCCCAATGCGCAAGCCTGTTCCGATTTAGCCACTTTTATAGGCATATTCAACACATCTGCAAGCGTTTGCATCACAAAGGGAGATTTCTGGGATATTCCTCCGATTCCGATTACTTCCTTTATTTCTATGCCGTTTTCCAAAAAACGATCTATAATGGCTTTGGAACCGAAAGCGGTAGCCTCTACCAAGGCCCTGAAAATAGCAGGCGCCGTAGTTCCTAATGTTAATCCCGTAATCGTTCCTTTTAAAAGCTGATCGGCATCGGGAGTACGACGGCCGTTCATCCAATCGGTAGCCATTACGGCGCTTTCCTCCACAGGAATCTTTTCTGCTTCTCTTGTCAAAGCAGGAATTATTTCATCAATTGTTTGTTTGATTAATTTCTCTTTCAGCTCCTCGTCAATCCAAGCCGAAGCACTTAATATATGGGTAAGAGGCCATTCCAATACTTTCTTAAACCAAGCATACACGTCCCCGAAAGCCGACTGTCCGGCTTCCAATCCGATCATTCCCGGAATAACGGAACCGTCTACTTGTCCGCAGATACCCGGGATTAATTTATCCTTTATTTCCTCATAAGGCACTACCATTATATCACAGGTAGAAGTGCCGATCACACGAACAAAAGCCCCCGGTTTAATTTGTGCTCCGACAGCCCCCATATGACAATCCAAAGCGCTTACCGAAACTACGACCCGGGTATTCAATCCCAGCTTTTCGGCCCACTCGGGCGTTAACGTTCCGACTTTTGTATCACTTGGATAAGTATCCGTATACAATCGATCCCGAAAACCGGCCAGTAACGGATCCAGTTCGGCAAGAAATTCCTCCGAAGGTAACCCTCCCCAAGAAGGATGCCACATAGCCTTATGGCCGGCGGCACAACGACTCCTTATCATGGTTTCGGGTTTGGTATTCCCGGTGAGGAGACCGGTCATCCAATCACAATGTTCCACCCACGAATAAGCCGCTTTCCGAACAGCTTCATCTTCTCTAAGTACATGCAACACCTTAGACCAATCCCACTCCGAAGAATAAATACCTCCTTCATAAGCCGTATAATCCGTTTCCCACTGCTTGGACAACTTATTTATTTCGGCCGCCTCTTTTACTGCCGTATGGTCTTTCCACAAAATAAACATGGCATTGGGATTTTCCGAAAACTCCGGCAACAAAGCAAGCGGGGTTCCGTTGTTGTCGGTTAAAGCCGGGGTAGACCCCGTAGTGTCGAAAGCAATTCCGACTACTTGTTCTGCGGTACCTTCCGGCGCTGCGGAAAGGGCATCCCTGATCGAGTCGATCATTGTTTCCACATAATCCGAAGGATGTTGCCGGTATTGATTTTCCCGAGGCTTACAATAGTTGCCTTTCACCCAACGGGGATAATAACGGACAGCCGTTGCTACTTCTTCTCCCGTCACGGCATTCACAATTAAAGCACGGCATGAATCCGTTCCATAGTCCAATCCTATAACAAATTTATTCATTCTTAATTTATTTTAAACAACTTCTAATCCGTAAAACTTCCCATATCCGCCAGTTCACATTTCATCAGAAATACATTATACGGCATCCACATAGACATCAGGAAATACAGGTTATCGCCGACTACCGACAAAGGATGAAAGTAAGAACCATATAATTGCGCATATTCTTTTCCCGAGGCTAACTCATACGGTTCACTCCATGGTCCGGTTATCAGTTCGGCTGTACGCATAGTTATATTATACCTGTCCCCATTGAAATAAGCAATTATCCACTTCTTATGTGTATCATTGTAAATAAAAGATAATTCACCTACTTTATCATTTATAATAATTGAAGCTTTGTCTTCATCTCCTTTTATCCATTGACCGGTTGTACCGGTCCAATATTCATAATTATCCCGGTTTTCGATATCCGATTCAAGAAAGCGAGCCAAACGCGCCTCACTATCCCTTCCCGTACAAGTACCGATCATATAAACATATCCGTCTTTCTTGAAATAACCGCCTTGCCCAAAAGGGCTGTAAGACGAAAAAGATACATTTTCACACTTAGCCCAAGTGAGTCCGTTATCAACAGACTTATACATACCCGAATAGTTGGTAACCCACCCGGTCCAGTTTTTCATATTGAAATAATGCACATAATCAGCTCCATTTGCACGGATAGCTGCTGTGGGTATCGATGTCCAATTGCCGTTTCCCGAAGCATCTTTTCCTCCGTATATAATTTCGCGGGCCTCTCCTCTGCTATCTGTAGCCATATCATTAAAAGAAAGTCCGTCCTCCAGCTCGTTATCCTCCGAGAAAGCCAGTACATTGCTGCGCCAACTTCCGCCGTTAGGTCCCGGATTGGACTGATTAGGGACAAAGTCACGTCCGAACGTGTCGCCAAAGAAAATCCCGTACTTCCCCGGTTGCATTTCCCATATAATACCCAGGTCGGTTCCTCCTACATTCCATTTTATGGCAGTGCTGTTCGGAGCAGGAAAAGCCTCTCCCGACATCGCGGTTCCTGTCACCCGGGCTGTGCGGCTCACTTTTCGAATAAAAAATCCCCAACGATTGTCGACATGCAAGGAAAATACATTCGATGCATTCCCATCCTTGTAATAAACGCTCAACAATAACCGGAAAGATTCCGGATCGGCCGGTTGAATT
>DAIQOU010000786.1:0-1701 GCA_036787725.1 Bacteroidales bacterium | reverse complement strand
TTCTGAAATTATAGAAATAGATAATAAACAACTCTATAAATATAAAGGAAATTACAGTTATTACCTTGAGAAAAGGCAAGAACGTATCGAAGCGCAAAATGCAGATCTCGAACGGGCCAATAATCTGTTTAAAAAAGAATTGGAATGGATGCGTCGGCAGCCGCAGGCCCGCGCAACAAAAGCCAAGTCGCGCATCGATTCGTTTTATGATCTGGAAAAAAAAGTCAAGCAGCCTAAGGACGGCGGGACGGTCAGCTTGGATGTAAAAGCTTCCTATATAGGAAAGAAGATTTTTGAAGCCAAACAAGTCTCTAAGCAGTTTGATGAAATAAAAATTATTGAAGACTTCAATTATGTATTTGCCCGGTATGAGAAGATGGGGATTGTCGGAAATAATGGAACCGGCAAATCCACTTTTATTAAAATGTTGGTAGGAGAAGTCTTGCCGGATAAAGGCGAATTTGAAATTGGAGAAACGATTCAATTTGGTTATTACAGCCAGGACGGCTTGACCTTTGACGACAATATGAAAGTAATCGATGTAGTGAGGAATATTGCGGAAGTAATTGATTTGGGAGGCGGGAATAAGCTGTCGGCTTCTCAGTTCTTACAACATTTTCTTTTTCCTCCGGAAAAACAGCATAGTTTTGTTGCTAAACTCAGTGGGGGAGAAAAGCGCAGGCTCTATCTTTGCACCGTTTTGATACGAAATCCGAATTTCCTTATTTTGGATGAACCTACCAATGATTTGGATATTGTTACCCTAAATATACTGGAGGAATACTTGACTGCATTTAAAGGATGTGTGATTGTTGTCTCCCACGATCGTTACTTTATGGATAAAGTGGTAGATCATTTGTTGGTATTTTATGGAAATGCCCGTATAAAAGATTTTCCCGGTAATTATTCTCAATACAGGGAATGGAAAGACCGGAACGAACAACAAGAAAAAGAGAGACAGCCGGTTAAACAGCCGGTTTCGCAGGAACGCTCCAAACCCGAAAAAAAGAAAAAGTTGACTTTTAACGAGAAACGAGAGTTGGAAGCGCTGGATATGGAAATTCCTCAATTGGAAGAGGAGAAAGCGACTCTTGAAAATGAACTTTCCTCCGGAACCCTTTCTGCGGAAGAACTGCTTTCCAAGTCCAATCGGATCAGTGAAATAATAGAGGATATCGATGTTAAAACCATGCGGTGGCTTGAACTCTCGGAGAAAGCTTAAGGACTATCGGAAAAGATAGTTTATCCATGCAAATCTTTTCCGTATTTTTAAGTAAGATAAATTCTCGTCATGTGTATAGGCTTCCTGTTCAAAGGAGATATGAAAATAACTCTTTTTTCCGTAGATAAACAGTTTTACAATCCATTCCAATACATACCATACATAGAAAAATAAGAAAAACATCTCTTTCATTTGTCGTGTATGTATTTTTTCATGATTAATAAGTTCGGGAGTGAGGATAACCTGTTTTCTGACAAACAAGATTCCCAATAAATTAATAGCGGCAAACTTTCGGGGAGGAATTATATTGGAATAAATTATTTTCATTATTTGTACAACTATATATAATAAGGAACGCCGATTGGGAAATTATGTTTATTTTATAGAATAATATAAGTTGGCCGGAAACGATTGCCGGCCGAAATGCCATTTCGGAATACCGGATATCTGCTCTTTTTTAGTTTCAAACGGGCTATATT
>DAIQOU010000305.1:0-5886 GCA_036787725.1 Bacteroidales bacterium | reverse complement strand
ACATTTTACCCCTGTCGGGGTAATTACTTACAATTCGCAACCAAGCCGGGAAATACACGGACTTTTGACATACCCCCTCTCAATATAAAGAACCGCCTAAGGATTATAATCAAAACCGTATGCGGTGTTATAGAAAAACCGTATGCGGTGCTGTAGAAAAACCGTATGCGGTGCTGTAGAAAAACCGTATGCGGTTGTTCAAAACCACCGCGTACGGTTTTGGTCTCGATCCTGCTTTATCGAAGATTTACTGTAGCCGGCAGCATATAATATAAAAGTAAGTTCCGAATGCCGGCAGCCGGCGGACAATTGATTTTTTCGGTTAATATAAGTATCTTTGCATACGTTGTTAACCATTAATCATAAACGACATGCCGGTCAACAGGAACGCACTTATTCGTTATAAAACAATAGATACTTGTCTGCGAAACCGATATCGCAGGTGGACATTGGAAGATTTGATTGATGCCTGTTCGGATGCCTTGTACGAATACGAAGGGATTGATAAAGGAATCAGCAAACGCACCGTACAAATGGACATTCAAATGATGCGCAGTGAAAAACTGGGCTACAATGCTCCTATTGTAGTATATGAAAATAAGTATTACAAATACGATGACCCCGAGTACAGCATCACCAATACACCGCTCTCCGAACAAGACCTCAAGATTATGTCGGAAGCCGTAGAGTTATTGCAACAATTCAAAAGCTTTTCTCATTTTTCGGAGATGGGAGAAATTGTCAGTCGCCTCGAAGATCATGTTACTTCCGTGAGACAAAAGACCGTACCGGTCATTGATTTTGAGAAGAATGAAAGCCTCACCGGAATCAATCATCTGGATACGATTTACCGGGCCATCACCGGAAAACAAACGCTGCAAATAAAATACCGTTCATTCAAAGCGCGTTCGGCTTCCACGTTCTATTTTTATCCCTATTTATTGAAAGAATATCGAAACCGCTGGTTTGTTTTCGGATTAAAAAAAGGGAGCCCGGCATTGATGAATCTGGCATTGGATCGCATACACCAATTGGGAGTGGACGAAAATGAAAAATATAAAGAAAATACGCTGTTCGATCCCTCCACTTTCTTTGATGACCTGGTCGGAGTGACCAAAAACCTCAGCTCCAAGCCCGAAACCGTACGTTTTTGGGTAAACGAAGAAAATGCCCCGTATGTATTGACCAAGCCGTTTCACAAGAGTCAACGCTTGGTCGAAAAGGAACGGGGAGGAATAATTTTTGAAATTGACGTAGTTATCAACCGCGAACTGCAACGGGAAATCTTCGGATTTGCCGACGGAATAAAGGTATTGGCTCCTCTTTCTCTGGTTGAATTCATGCATCGGAAATTCTGTAAGGTTTGCTCTTTATACGAAAAACCCGTACAAGAAACATGAAAGTAAAGATCCGCTTATTCTTTTTCTTTATTTTGTCAGTCTCACCCCTTCCGGCGCAATCGCCTTGCTATTTCGAACATTATTCGGCAGTAAACGGTCTGCCGCAACACACCGTAATGGATATTTTGCAAGATAAAAAAGGATTTATGTGGTTTGCAACCTGGGACGGGCTTTGCAAATTCGACGGATATGAATTTACTACCTACAAGACTGTCCCGGGAGATATTTATTCCATGAAAACCAATCGTATCGACAACATTTATGAAGATAAATACGGATACCTGTGGTTTCAATCGTACGATGGAGAAGCACACCGGTTCGATCCGCATACCGAAACCTTCAAAGGAGTGCAGTCGGTTCCCGGCTACGATCGGTTTTCGTTTTCCTCTTCCAAAATAAGGTTGTTTCCTTCCGGAAAAGTATGGCTGCTGTCGGAAGAAACCGGATGTATTTGCATAACCGATTCGTTAATGAATACGGAAATTTACAATGATAACAACAAGCGCATCCTCGGGAAGAATGTTCACGAAGTATTCGAAGATCAATCTTATAATTCCTGGCTTCTATGCGACAACGGTTTATATCTGATACCTGCCGGAGAAACCGACCCCCTCCCTTTTTTTATAGAGAACAACAATACTCCTTATTCGCCGTCTTTCTATTCGGCATTGGAACTGGAGGAAGAAATTCTGTTCGGATCCGGAAAGGGGAGAGTCCGGAGATACAACAAAAAGAAAAAAGCGTTCGACTTACTGGAAACGGCTATTCAATCAAATATCATTGGCATAAAAAAACTGCAAGACGGGCTGCTGGCATTCATTTCTTCCGAAGACGGATTTGTATTGTACAATACCGGCAATAAAAGTTTCAAGTATATCAACTCCTCTACATTGCCGGCAATGAAAAGCAACCGCATTTTCTCCGTGTACGCAGACAAAGATGCCAATTTATGGATGGAACAGGATTGCCCGGGTGTAGCAAAGTACGACACACAGAAAGACCGATTCGACCATTTTCAGGTGAACATGGAGGATATTAATAACTATGTATTCCCTCCCAATTTTTTCATCTTTGAGGATTTGAACGGCCGACTGTGGGTACATCCGAGAGGAGGCGGGTTCTCGGAATACGACAGAGAAAAAAACAAACTCATTGCCTTCTATAACGACCCCACCGATCAACGATCCAAATTTTCCAATATTTTTCATTCGGCTTATCCGGATAGACAAGGAAACCTATGGTTTTGTTCCCGTTCTTACGGATTATATAAGGCAGTCTTTGATAAAAAGGAATTCAAAACCTTCACATTCGAACCGAATACCCATTCTTCCATTGCAAACGAAGTCAGAACCGTTTTTGAAGATAACCGACAAAACCTGTGGATATCAACCAAAGACGGAAAACTGAGGATATTGGATAAAAATCGGAATTTCCTCGGCTATTTCTCCGAAAAGGGGACCATAACAGACAAGGCACTGCCTAACAGTGTGGTATATTGCATGATGCAGGATAAACTTAACAACATCTGGATCGGAACGAAAGGAAACGGAGTCTTCAAAGCTCAACCCACGGATTCCACCTATCGTTCGTTTCACATCACCCGCTACAAAAACAACCCCAACGACAGTTACAGTTTAAACGATAATAATATCTACTCTATTTTCCAAGACAGCAAAGGACGAATATGGATCGGCACTTATGGAGGCGGATTAAATCTTCTTCAGGAGGATAGTGGAAAAATCCGTTTTATCAATCATCGGAATCATCTGAAAAATTATCCGATAGAAACAGGAAATCGGATTCGTTTTATCACCGAGGACAAACACGGAAATATCAACGTGGGAACCACTTTCGGACTTCTCTTATTCAAGTCGGACTTCTCTGATCCCGAAAACATCCGGTACCGTCATTATTCCGGGCAACAAGATGACATAGAAAGTCTCGGTGCCAACGATGTACACTATATTTATCACACCAAGAAAGGAGAAATGTTCATCGGAACTTTCGGAGGCGGACTCAATAAAGTCATTGAATTTGACCGGGAAGGATTTCCGCTGAAATTCAAGTCTTATATGACCAAAGACGGTCTTCCCTCGGATATTGTATTGTCGATGGTAGAAGATGAAAACGAAAAACTATGGATTGCCACCGAAAACAGCTTGGCCAAGTTTGATCCCGAAAAAGAAACCATTCAAATGTTTGGAGACATTAAAAGATTTATGCTCGTCAACCGTTTTTCGGAAGCTTCGGTTTGTCGTTCCCGTTCCAATGAAATCATTTTCGGTTATATGAAAGGAATTGTTTCTTTCTTCCCTCAAAATACACACCCATCCGACTTCAATCCTTATATCTCGCTGGAAAAACTCCGGATATTCAACAAAGAAATAAAACCGGGAAAAGATTCTCCATTAAAAACAAGCCTGGATGAAACCAAGTCCCTCGTATTGGACCATAACCGGAACTTTTTCAGCATCCGGTATGCCGCTTTGGATCTCGTTGATCCGGGAAACATTTCCTATGCTTATAAGCTGGAAGGATTTGATGACGATTGGAATTATGTTCATCAACAACGAATTGCCAATTATACCAACCTGCCCAAAGGAAAATACGTTTTCCGGGTAAAATCGACCAATAGCGAAGGAATTTGGATGGACAATGAACGACGATTGCCCATCGAAATTAAACCTTCTTTCGGGGAAACCCCTTGGGCTTACTTACTGTATATCGTTTTATTCATTGCACTGATCACTCTCACGATACGAATCCTGTTGATTATCTACCGACTGAAAGACAAAGTCAAATTGGAACATAGCCTTTCGGAAATGAAATTGCGCTTTTTCACCAATATTTCACATGAAATTCGCACCCCCCTTACCATGATCACGGCACCCGTTGATTATTTATTAAAGGACGAAAAGACCCCTTCAGAAATAAAAAAACACCTGCAACTAATTTCAGGAAATACCAATCGACTGCTGAGAATGGTAAATCAGATCCTGGATTTCCGGAAGGTACAATATCACCGGTTAAAAGTAGAAGAAACAGAATGGGCCCCTTTTGCAGAAAAGATATACAATAACTTCAAATATCCGGCAGAAACTCAACGCATCGATTTCCGGTTTATAAACGATGCCGGCGACCAAACGCTTTGGATCGACCGGGATTGCGTAGAAAAGATTATCTTCAATTTGTTATCCAATGCTTTTAAGTATACTCCGGAAGAAAAGGGAATTTCGGTCCGAGTAGGAAAGAACGAAAAAAATATTTTTATTTCCATCGCAGATGAAGGCACCGGGATAACGAAAGAAAGATTACCTAAACTATTTAATCGCTTTGTTTCTTTCAACGAAGATTCGGGGAAACCGAGTACCGGGATCGGACTATCCATGGTGAAAGAATTGGCTGATAAACATCATGCTAAAATCACGGCAGAAAGCGAACCCGGGAAGGGAAGTTGTTTTACGATCAGCTTTTTGTACGGGCATGAGCATTTCGATAAAGAAGCAGACATTCTTTCTCCCGACCGGTCGGACCCATCCGCTTCTCCGTCGGAAAAAGAAAAAGAAACCGACTTGAAACACGAAACGGAAGAACAACCGTCTATACTGGTGGTAGAAGATGATCCCGATTTACGTACTTTTTTAACAACCATACTGGAGCCCGATTATTCGATTACAGAGGCTTCGGATGGAAAGGAAGGGCTGGAAAAAGCATTGGCCTCTTCTCCGGACTTTATCATCAGCGACATCATGATGCCTCACATGGACGGGATTCAATTATTACAACAATTGAAAGAGAACTTTAACACCAGCCATATTCCGGTAGTTCTCTTGACCGCCAAGTCGACCGCAGAGAATCAATTGGAAGGGCTGGACTACGGAGCAGATGATTATATTATCAAGCCGTTTGATGTAGCCTATGTCAAAACCCGGATCGAGAATTTGTTGAAACAACGTCAACGGTTACAGGCATATTACCGCAGTGATCAAATCGGACTTCGAAGTACGAACCACCCCGGCACGAATCTCCAAGACGAACGTTTCATAAAGCAAGTAACAAATGAAATCGAAAAGAATATAGACAACAGTGAATATACCATCGACATATTGGTCACCTCTTTAGGTATGAGTCGTACGGTTTTCTTCAAGAAAATAAAAAGTCTTACCGGATTACCGCCGGTTGAATTTATACGGGATTTCAAACTGAAAAGAGCGGCTCAGCTAATCATGACGGGAGAATTTTCGGTAAAAGAAACTGCATTTATGATTGGTATGTCCGACGTAAAATATTTCAGTAAATGTTTCAAAGCCAAATTCGGCATGAATCCCGGCGAATATAAGAACAAACTGAATTAATACGGCTCGTTTCCAAGGAGAATTCACCTTTTAGAAGGATAAAAAGGATTGAACAAAAGATAAATATGTATCTTTACACCCGTTTTTTCATGTTTATATTTCTTCGTCTTATAATTTAAGATAATATGCTT
>DAIQOU010000304.1:0-5887 GCA_036787725.1 Bacteroidales bacterium | reverse complement strand
ATCCGGGTTTATGCATCTATGCAGGCAGATATATTGAAGGAAAAACAGTCCGCGAAGATATTGTGCAAGATGTCTTTGCTACTCTTTGGGAAGACAGGAAAAAACTTTCCATCACAACCTCTGTTCGCAGTTATTTCATTACTGCAGTAAAGAATCAATGCCTGAATTATATACGAAAAGAAGGAGTAATCCGGAAATATAAAGAATTTATGGTCGAAAACGATGCCGCCGCCGACCGGGAAGATACCGAATTGTATCTGTTGACCGAACTGATCGAACTCTTGCACAAAACATTATCCGAATTACCCGATAATTATCGGATCGTATTTGAAATGAATCGGTTGGAAGGCAAAAGCTTTGATGAAATTGCAAAAGAACTGAATATTTCCGTTCGAACGGCCAAACGCTACAAAGAACGGGTAACCGAAGTGCTAAAAAAAGAACTGCAAGACTATCTTCCCCTTTTGATCCTTTTTTACCCCTCGGTATTAAACTAGAAGTTAGAAACCAAATGTAATTATCCTGAAGGGTAATGTCATTAAGTTAAACTCTGCAGGGGCTGACCAAAAAGTCGCAATAAGTCCCGCGAGGGACGAAATCATGCTTAACCGCATGTGCAGCGCAAGCGAAACTTGCGGGCCGAAAAAACTCCTCTCCGGCACTTCCGACGGTTACGCCCTGCTTCACCGTCGGTTAAGTATCAAAGCGTCCCTGCCGGGACTTGAAGGGAGGAGCTTGCCAATACCGAAATAAAACCGAACTACCGATGAGGCTGATCAAAAAGCAGGTTAGCAGCCTACGGCTACCGGTGACGGTCCGTATTAATCAAAGGAACTTCCGAATACACAGGCAAGGAACGTCTCCAATTCAACGCCATTTCTTTCAAGCGATTGACAACTTCCGGATACTTTTTGCTCAGTTCCATATTCTCTCGTGGATTATCCCGTAAATTGTACAGCATCACATCTGATCCGTCATCATTTACCAATAATTTCCAATCGCCTTCCCTAACGGCGATATTCGGGCTTACATCTTTATCATGAGGCATCGGAAACGCTTTGGCATCATTTCTTCGATACTCCCAAAATAACGGAATATTTCTCTCTTGAGGTTTGCCAATCAACGCTTTACTCATATCCGTTCCGTCACTTGTATAACCCTCGGGCAACTCAACCCCCGCAATCGTACACAAACTCTCAAACATATCCAGTGCGCTGATAACTGACGTTTTATCGATTACGCCTTTGGGTAATGTTCCTCCGGCATCCCATACAATAAACGGCATATGCGTCCCTCCTTCAAAAAGAGAAGCTTTACAGCCTCGCATATTTCCGGCACGACTTCCGCGAAAACTCGGTGCCGGCCCGTTGTCACTGGTGAAAATGACAATTGTATTTCGATCCGAATTCAGCTCTTTTATCTCTTGCAATAAACGACCTATCTGTCGATCGTAATCCCTGAGAACCGTACGGAAATTCTTTTCCGATTCGTAATCCTTGGGCACTTCCTGCTGTTCTTCCAAATTACCCACCCAAGGAGTATGCATATCGTCCGGCCAAAGATTGATAAAACAAGGTTCTCCTTGATGTCGCTTCAAGAAATCCAAGGTTTTATCCACAAAATAAGCTGTTCGATTCCAACGCTTAATACTATCTTCGGGCGACCAGATCCAATCGGTAGCGGTCAATAACGGATCAGATTGAGGACTTTCATAGGTGCTGCAATACTCATCATAACCATATTCGGAAAACGGAGGAGCATTATAAACATCCCTTCCTCCCCCCAAATGCCATTTCCCGATATGGGCCGTTTTATACCCTCCGGTTTTCATGGCACGAGGAAGCGTCGGTGCATCCGGTGTCAGGAAATCATTCATTTCCGCATTCCTGTTTCCTTCCCGGGTTTGCAAATAACTGGTAATATGCCATTTGCCGGGATGCTTACCGGTAATCAGTCCCGCGCGAGAAGGTGAACTGATCGGGGAGGCGCTGTAATACTGATAAAATTGAATCCCTTCTTCCGCCATCCGGTTCAGATTCGGCGTAGGAACAAATTTTCCTCCATAAATACCGATATCCCCATACCCCATATCATCTGTCAGGATGAAGATAATATTGGGAGAAACCGATCCTTCCACTTTATTTTCGCCGGCACCGGCTAAAAAGGGAAGTCCCGATAAAATAAACGGGAGATAGTAAGTTTTTTGTTTCATAATTACATTAAAGTTTATATTGAGGCACCCTCTTCATTCTCTTATCAATCTCCTCACTTTTGCCTTGATGCAAAAATATAACATCCGTTTCAAAGATAAGTGTTTTCAATCAACGAATTGCTGCATACCGAAAAAGATACTGAATCAGCCGGGCATGGAGGATTAGGAAGAAAGTGCAAATGGAAGACTTACCATGCGAAGTATTGGAAAATTTATAATTTTGTGTATGAAATCGAGGAATTAAAACAATTGCCGTTGGAGTCTGTTTTGTAAAATAAAGGTTTTCGAATTAACAAATAAATAAGGATGGATTATATGAAGAAAAAATTTACTTTGCTTTCCTTTCTCATTGTATGGATTGGTATTAACTCCATCTGTTGGGGACAAATTCAACCGATGGGATTTACACAAAAAATAGTAACTCCCCCAAGCGATCGTTTTGTTGCCTCCTATCGGCCCAAGCTGAAACTATGGGATGATACGCTCTATGTCTGTTCCAATACCGGTATTTATCGAAAGAACATCCAAGAAAGTAGTACTTCATGGGAATTATATGCATTTGAAAACATTCCCATTATTGAATTTGTAAAAAACGGAAATAACCTGTTAGCCATCTCACCGGGAACAAAAGACGGTAAAGACAGTTTACTTCTTCTATCTCCCGACAACGGCAAAACCGTTATCGATTATACTTCTCCTCATTTCTTGGAATACCAATTCAATTATTTATCCCGGATTGCACAAAATCCCCAAAATCCCGCTTCCATACTTATCTTGCATATAAATTCGGGAGTCTCAAAATCCAATGATTTCGGCCGGCATTGGACCGGTTTAACCGATATAGGTTTTGGCAGTCAAAACCGTTATATCGGTTTTCATCCGACCGATACCGCCACCTTGTTTTATATGGGAGAAAGTGACTCTTTTAGCGGAATGATTTATAAATCCGGGAATAGCGGAACTGCTTGGTCCGAGTATTTGCATCCCGGCGGAGATAATTGCATACACGATATAGCTTATCATCCGACAAACTCCAACTTATTGGTATACAGCGGTGAAATGACTATGGGAAAATCAACGAATAAGGGAGAAACCTGGAGTGTTACCAATTTACAAAGTAGCGGAATGTATTTTTACAGAGTACTGTTCGATGAAGAAAATCCGGATCGACTGTATTCTTCCGGAACAGACAGAGGAAATTTCGATATAAACGATACGATCCGAATTTATCGTTCCATTGATAAGGGAAATAGTTGGCACCTCGCGTACAATGAAGGTTTAAATGAAAGTTGCGGAGGGGTTTATGACATGATAAAATACAAAAATAAACTCATTTTGTATACACGAGATTGCGGCCTTTTTGAATTGGATTTGGAAACCTCCCCCGTTGTTTCTGTTTCGGAAATTGAATATCAACCCGAGTTAACCATTTTTCCGAATCGGGAACAAGGTATTATCCAATTTGAAACGGATGCCTTAATCTCTCAAGTAGAAATTTTCGATTTAACCGGTCGTTTGCTTCAACAAATACCGATTTCATCCGGCGAACGTCAAATCGCAGTTTCCCGCTTAACATCCGGTATGTATGTTGCAGTTTTTCATACCTCGGAGCGACACGTTACCAAAAAGTTCAGGTGGTGAAACCGGCGAGGGAATGGCTAACCTGTCAGGGCTTCCGATTACGGTTCCTGAATTGTTCGCGCTTTCTTAAGACAAAAATCAGAACAATAATACACACCGCCGTAACTCCGATGGTGATCCAATATTGGTTGAATGTAATCGAAGGATTTCGTCCGGGCCATGCATAAATGCTGATCGCCACAAGATAAAGCAACAAGGCCAACGGAAGCAATACCGGTCGTTTAAGTTTCATATTCCAACAATAAATAAAAATAAAGGGGGAATTTCACCCCCTTCCCTATCTGATAAATACCAAATTACACTTGCTTGTAATATCCTAAATTATCCGGGTTAAAACCGGTAATAAAATCATATATCTTTTTCACTTCTGCCTGTCCGTAAGAAATATACACCTCGGCAGAACGACGAAATTCTTCCGGATTGGTATTGGCATCCGACAAAAGCAAATATCCCAAGATGATATGGCCGGCGGCCTCTACCAAACGACGGGCCTGAAAATCAATATATTCATTATCCCTTGTATCCGTTACCAACTTAACCACTTCCTCATACATGGAAGTCATAATAATCAATTGTTTTTTCAGCGCTTCCAGTTCCGGAATGAGATAGGCTTCTTCATATTCCCGAATTTGGTTAAGATAGGTGCCGGTAGTCACGTGCCGGATGGCAGCCACCACCTGCAACTGCGTTGTACCTTCATAAATATTGGTAATTCGGGCATCCCGGTAAATGCGCTCGCAAGTATAATCTTTCATAAACCCGGAACCGCCGTGTACCTGAATGGCATCATAGGTATTCTGATTACAATATTCGGTAGCCATGGCTTTTCCCAAAGGAGTAAAGGCATCCGCCAGTTTTTTGTATTTCTTCAATTCCAGCTTTTCCTCCTTTTCCAGTTTCCGATCCTTTTCAATATCTTCCAACGCTTTATATATATCTACAAAACGAGAAGTTTCATACAAAATAGCCCGGGAAGCATCGGTTTTGGCCTTGATATTGGCAATCATTTCATAAACGGCCGGAAACTCGATAATGGCTTTTCCAAACTGCTTACGATCTAATGCATAAGCCAATGCTTCACGATAAGCCGATTCCGAGATACCGGTCGCCTGAGCGATGATTCCCAACCGGGCTCCGTTCATCAAAGACATTACATATTTGATCAACCCCAATTTTCGTTCTCCGCACAATTCGGCTTTTGCATTCTTATAAGTCAGTTCGCAAGTAGGAGAACCTTTAATACCCATTTTATTTTCGATACGACGAACATTGACACCGCCGTTTCGTTTGTCGTAAATAAACATGGATAATCCTCTTCCGTCACGAGTTCCGTCTTCCGAACGAGCCAATACCAAGTGAATATCGGCATCTCCGTTGGTGATAAACCGTTTGACTCCGTTCAAGTACCAACATTGATCTTCTTCACTGTAGGTAGCCCGCAGCATAACTGCCTGCAAATCCGATCCGGCATCGGGCTCGGTAAGATCCATAGACATGGTTTCTCCCGCACAAACCCGGGGAATATACTGTTGACGCTGATCTTCGTTCCCAAATTCATATAATGTTTCGGCACAATCCTGCAACGACCACAAATTAGAAAAACCGGCATCGGCTCGAGCCACTAAATCAGACACCATAATGAATCCTACCATCGGGAAATTCAGCCCTCCGTAACGACGAGGCATAGAAATACCCATCAATCCGGCCCGGGTGGCCACATCCAGATTCTGTTGTGTTCCGGCAGCATATTTTACCCGGTTATTAATTACTTTCGGACCTTCTTGGTCTACTCCTTCCGCATTGGGAGCGATTACGTCGCCGCAAATCTCACCCACTACTTCCAAGACCTTTTCATAACTGTCCATTGCATCTTCAAAATCTACCGGAGCATAATCATACCGATCTTTATCCGCATAATTCCGTTCCCTCAACTCTACAATCCTTTTCATCAACGGATGATTCAGATGATGCTTTAATGAAGGATTATCTAAAAAAAAGTTTGCCATGATAGTTGTTTTAGCAGTAAAACTACTT
>DAIQOU010000303.1:0-5897 GCA_036787725.1 Bacteroidales bacterium | reverse complement strand
TAGGAAATTATATCTATTCCGGCATTCGGATGAATAGCCAGGTGGAGATCCGCTTTTATACAGGCAATCAAGTCTATAATATCATAATAAGACTGCAAACCTGACCAAATAAATCGTTGAGGCTTATTATGCAGTCGGGTACTGATCGCCACATTGGACAAACTGGAATGAAGTACATCGGGATGACGTTGTTTCCGTTGTTGACTGACCGCATACATTTCGCGTACATCGCTCCAAGCAGCAGGAGCCCTATTCATATGAAATGCAATGGGGAAAAGGATTACTGCTTTTCCGGTTTTATTTACAATATAATGAGCCCAAGGTAAATATTTAGTCCAATGTTTTTCATTAAATCCATGAAACATAAAAATAACTCCTTGAGCCTTTTGAATAGTGCGAGAAGTGAGTATATGATATCGGAATTTAATATTTTCTACGATTTCGGAATCCGTTTTATTCAACATTTCACGGATAATATCAGGCTCATATTCGTGAATAGCATCTATCGAAATATACTCGTAATCATCATCCCTATTAGAGGTGCCGCCGGGCAAAAGGGAACGATAATTTGATTCAAAGCAGAAGTTTCTAATTTCGGTTTTATCATCAATTACAACCGCATTCGATTCATAATCTTCAATGGCTCTGAGGTAGTTGAAAATATCGATATAGTCCATTTTAATCTATTAAAAACTAATTTGAACAAACATAATATACAACAACAATCCATAATAAATATTGTTTGAAAATACACAAAAAAGGTTGAAAATCGGAATAAATTCCAATATTCAACCTTCAATTTATAACTTTAAAGACATTACCCCAGATAACTCTTCAATAAGTCATTTTTATTGCTGGTACGTAACCGTCTGATTGCTTTTTCTTTGATCTGCCTTACTCTTTCACGAGTCAAACCGAATTTATCTCCAATTTCTTCTAACGTCATTTCTTGATAACCGATACCAAAAAACATTTTGATTATATCGCGTTCTCTGTCGCTTAATGTCGAAAGTGCACGATCAATTTCCCTGGAAAGGGATTCACTCATTAACGAACGGTCTGCTACAGGAGCATCTTCATTTACGAGCACATCCAACAAACTGTTGTCTTCCCCTTCAACAAACGGAGCATCCATCGAAATATGTCTTCCCGATATTTTTAAAGTATCGGAAATCTTATCAACTGGAATTTCCAATTCATCGGCAAGTTCTTCCGGAGAAGGTCTCCGTTCATGCTCTTGCTCAAATTTAGAAAAAGCCTTTGTAATTTTATTTAAAGAGCCGACCTGATTTAACGGGAGCCGAACAATACGAGACTGTTCTGCCAAGGCTTGCAAAATGGATTGTCTGATCCACCAAACCGCATAAGAAATAAACTTAAACCCCCTTGTTTCATCAAATTTTTCAGCTGCTTTTATCAGACCCAAGTTCCCTTCATTAATCAAATCAGGCAAACTCAGTCCTTGATTTTGATATTGCTTGGCAACCGAAACAACAAAACGTAAATTTGCACGAGTAAGTTTCTCCAATGCCGCCCTATCGCCTCTTTTTATAGCCTGTGCCAATTCAACCTCCTCTTCTACGGTAATAAGATCCTCACGACCAATCTCTTGAAGATACTTATCCAAAGAAGCACTTTCCCGGTTAGTAATTGACTTTGTAATTTTTAATTGTCTCATCCAGTTGTATTAAATAATATGAGCGTATTTGAGGAACGCAAAAGTAACATTTTTTCTTCGGAAAACCTGAAAAAACACGCTTGTTTTTTAGTTATTTATTATTAAACGGAGTATTAATCACTTAGATTAATCGCATAAAACTTAACTCGTCCGTTGGGATAAAATCCTTTAATAAATAAACCTCTGTCTTCTGCATTCTGTTTCATGACAGTATCAACTATTTTCTCAAAGTCATCAACAGATCCTATGTTCCGCTCATTTACCGATAATATTATAAATCCTTTAGTAATTCCGGCATCTTTCAATTTTCCGGAAGTAACACCGGTTACTTCTATTCCGTAATTTATTCCGTATTGTCTTTTTGTTTCTTTAGAAACATCTTGAAAAGCTCCTCCCAATAATTCGGTTCCGGAAACATTTTTCACCACATCCGTACCTCCTTTTTGATTTTTAAGCTCTACATTCAATGTCTTTTCGGAATTGTTTCTTAACACTTTAACCTTCACATTGGTTCCGGGGTTATAACGGTTTATTTGCTCTTGCAATTCGCTTACGGTTTTAACCGTTACATCATTAACCGCAACAATCACATCTCCGACTTCCATTCCTGCGTCACGAGCTGCACTGACATTTGAAAAACCGGCCACATAAGCTCCCTCATTGGTTTTTATTTTAGCATCGATATCCTTATCGTTTTTCTTGGCATCCGATACATTTTGGATAGAAACACCCAACATGGCTCGTTGAACCGCGCCGTGTTTCTTTAAATCAGAAGCTACTTTTCCGGCGATACTGATAGGAACAGCAAAAGAATAGCCTGCAAAATTTCCGGTTTCCGAATAAATTGCGGTATTGATACCCACCAATTCTCCTTTTATATTAACCAATGCGCCTCCACTGTTTCCGGGGTTCACTGCAGCATCTGTCTGAATAAATGATTCTACCTTCATTTGGGAATTTCCCGAACGAGCAAAAATATTTCCTCTTCCTTTGGCACTTACAATTCCCGCCGTAACCGTAGAAGTAAGATTAAACGGATTGCCTACAGCGAGCACCCACTCTCCTACTTTCAGTTTATCGGAATCTCCAAACGGAATTAAGGGTAAATTATCAGCCTCTATTTTCAATAAGGCAATATCGGTAGCCTCATCTCCTCCTACTAACCGAGCTTTATAGGTTTTATTATCATTGGTTGTTACTTCAATCTCATCAGCTCCTTTAATCACATGATTGTTGGTCATTATATAACCATCGGAAGAGATAATCACCCCCGATCCGAATCCGACTTTAGGCTGAGGTTGATATTGACGATTCCCTTGTCCAAAACCGAAAAAAAATTCGAAAGGATCAATATATCGAGGACTTCCTGCCGCAGTATTATTCACTACTGATTTAATATGCACTACGGCATGTATACTATTTTCTGCCGCAATTGTAAAGTCTGTATTTTCTGCTGCTTCTCCATAAGCTACTAATTTTGTCGGCTGCGAATGAAAAGCAGAAAACGGCTCATTACCGGTACGGTTTTTACTTAAATAAGAATAAGTGGCCGTTGAAACGCCTGCACTAACGATTGCAGTTACCAAAAATACAATAAATAATTTCAATGAATTTTTCATTTTTATGCACGTTTAGTAAGTTTATTATTTTTCAATTGTTCGGTTAATATACTACAAATAACGTACAAAACCGAACTTCGGGTTTAAGTTTTTAACACTTTTAACCCAACGCATTGTAACTTAACGCTACTTAACAGACAAAATGACAAAAGGCGATTTTATGACATGTCACATCCGGACTTTTATTCGAACATACTTCTGAACTTACTGAAGATTTTTTCTTTGACCGATGTTTTAGGCTGAAAATTGGGAGCATTTTCCAATCCTTCCAATATCTTTTTCTCTTCCGATGATAATTTTTCCGGTACATATACAGCTATATTTACCAGTAAATCGCCGGTTCCGTATCTGTTTACGCTGGGTAATCCTTTGTTTTTCAACCTCAATACCTTTCCTGGCTGCGTACCCGGTTCTATTTTTATCTTGGCCTTCCCGTCAATAGTCGGAACCTCTACATTTCCTCCCATAGCAATAGTGGGAAAACTCAGCAGTAAATTATATATCAAATCATCTTCATCTCTCAACAGTTCCGGATGAGCCTCTTCCTGAATTACAACCAACAAATCGCCGTTTATTCCTCCTCTTCGTGCCGCGTTTCCTTTACCGCTCATGGCCAATTGCATTCCTTCTGCCACACCGGCCGGTATCTTGATGGTAATTACTTCTTCCTCCATAACAATACCTTCTCCGTAGCACTCCTTGCATTTATTGGTTACCATTTTACCGTCACCTCCGCAAGTAGGACAAGCAGAAGAGGTTTGCATTTGTCCCAAAATGGTATTTGCGACTCGAGTTACATATCCCGACCCGTTACACGTAGAGCAATTTACTGTTTTACCGTCTTCTGCTCCGGTACCGTTACAAGATTTGCAGGAAACATATTTTTTAACTTTGATTTTCTTTTCAACGCCCGTCGCGATCTCCTTAAGAGTCAATTTGACTTTTACTCTCAAATCCGATCCGCGATTCACCCGTTTGGATTGTCTTCCGCCAAAGCCCCCGAAGCCGCCAAAACCGCCGCCAAAGATATCCCCAAACTGAGAAAAAATATCTTCCATGGACATGCCGCCGCCAAAACCGCCGGAAGCGCTGCCGCCTACGCCTGCATGACCGAATTGATCATACCGCCTGCGCTTTTCCTCATTACATAATACTTCATACGCTTCGGCAGCTTCTTTGAATTTCTCTTCGGCTTGGGAATCCCCCGGATTTTTATCCGGATGATACTGAATGGCCTTTTTCCGATAGGCTTTTTTTATCTCTTCGGCTGAAGCGCTTCGGCTTACCTCAAGAACTTCGTAATAATCTCGTTTTGCCATTTTTTATAAATAATTATTCAGCCACCACCACTTTCGGATGTCTGATTACCTTGTCATTTAAATAATAACCGGTTTGAACACAATCAACCACTTTTCCTTTCATCTCTTTATCCGGAGCCGGAATAGTTGCTACCGCATCAAATAATTCTACGTCAAAAGGTTCATTTAAAGCTTCAATCGCCTTCACCCCGTTTTGATTCAAAAACGAAATAAACTTACTGTAAATAAGCTTCACTCCCTCCATAACCGCATCCATATCGGTCGCTTCGGAAATATTTTGCAGCGCTCTTTCGAAATCATCAATCACGGGTAATAATCCTACTAAAACCTTTTCTCCCCCGTTCTTTATAAGATCGGCTTTTTCTTTGAGCGTACGCTTTCGATAATTATCGTATTCTGCCATTAATCTCAAATAAGCATCTTTCATTTCGGACAATTCTGCTGCCAATTTGTCTTGTACGGCACTATTTTCCGATTGATTTTCTTCTTCGGATTGCGGCATTGAAACCTCATCTGACGTATTGTCAGTCACATTATCTGTTATTTCCGGATTTTCCGTTGTCTCTTTCTTTTCCATAATCTATGATATTCTATTATTTATAAGCTACTTAAGCATTTCCGAAAACAGTTATTCCGGAGAACGCATTTTAATCTCAAATTGGTAATCTCAAATATTTTGCCGGAATATTTTTTATAACACAATTTAATTGTAATTTTGTGTTGTATAATACTAGTAGCTAATAAACAATAAAAGAATTAAAAACCTTGATTTAAAAAAATCAGAATAATTTTACATTATGAAACGTATTGTTGTACTCTTTTTATCTTTAATATGGATTATTTTCCCGGCAATAAGTCAATCTTCAAAATACATTTGTCGATTGGGTTTTACTTTTGAAATCAGCCAACAACCGGCCTGGGGTTACAATAAACCTGTTATTTTGTCCATTCTCCCCTATTCTTCGGCAAATGGAGCCGGATTACAACCCGGTGATATCATAGAAGAAATTAACGGAATAAAAACGGAAGGCAGTTCTTTAACCTCCATTCATGAAATTATTAATAATGCATCCGGAGATATAAGATTGACGGTCAACAGCTTGAAAGGAACTCACGAAGTTACTTTATATAAGGATTGCAAACACCCCAATTCCATCACGGAAGCACAACTGGCAGAAGCTTATTCTTTCTACAGTTTGGAAGATGTGGCCATCCGATCGTTTTCTTGTCCGTTTAAAACGGTCATTAACCCGGCCGGTAATCTTTTAAATTATAAATCAT
>DAIQOU010000302.1:0-5916 GCA_036787725.1 Bacteroidales bacterium | reverse complement strand
CATATTTTATCTTTTAGTCAACTAATGGCTTATTTTAATTCATAACGCATAAACAGGACAATAGAACCGATCAATAAAATCAACCCGATTGCTGCCAGACCGGCAATTCTGCCCAACGCCCCTTGTATTCTTTTTTCAACAGCATCGACCGGCGGATTATAAACGGGAAAACCGTCCAAATCCAATACCGGTTTGGTTTTTGCGTGCCACCCGTAGGAGAGATTGGATTGCAATCTGCCGGCTTCAATATCCGCCCACTCCTGCCTGCCGACAAATTCATCCTTGGGTTGAATGGTGAAATACCGATAAGAATCAAACAATTTATTGTTCACAAAATAGAGAATAACCTGTTGTCTGTAGTTTCGTACATTTTCCATATGATTAAGAAAACCGTAAATATCCGTTCCGCACAGAATATCGGCAGTTTGTCCGAAAATCTCGGAAGGAGATAACCAAGATAATTGTTGCTGTACTTTCTGTTGTTGAATCAACCGATCCAAATAATTCTTCTGAATCACCCACATTTTATCGGCATAATCAATCCGGACCGGCTCCGACCACCGGTTCATTTGATGCTGGTATTCGGCTGTTTCCTTATATCCTCCCGACATTTCTATATACCCGTCACTCCCCATATTGCAATTATAATAAGAAAGCCCTCCTCTACTGAATTTATCTGTTATTTCGGTACTCTTTTTATAAAATTCTTCAAAATACTTTTCATAATATTCATTCATTTCTGCCTGAACGTTTTCATACAAGGGAAGCTTTACAAAACTTTGCGCCAAATAAGTGGCTATGTTCGGCATCAAAAATAAAAACCAGACCCAGCAAAGCAAACTCAATACAATAGCTGTCGAAGACCTCGCAACAACGCAAGACAGAAATACCCCCAATAAAATGAACACGAACATATAAATAATGGAAGAAAAGAAAAGGATTCCGATGCCGGTCCAATCAGCAGAATTCATACTTATTTGAGGATGGACAAAGAGGATCAACAAGGCCAACAGATAACAAAATAACAATATCGGCAACAAGGTAATTATCAAACCGACGAGTTTGCCGCTCAAGAAAGTAATCCTTCCGATTTTTCCGGTAAATATCAGCTTCATAGTTCCGTTCTCCCGTTCCCGCGTAATGGCATCATAAGCAAAAACAAGTGCCAATAAAGAGATAAGAATGGCAATCACTTTAGAGAAATCAATAGAAAAGAATGCATTCAAAAACGGATTATCGCGGGTACTGACATGCCCTTCGGGAAAAAGGGGATATTCTCCGAAATTGATTTTCACTTTATTTCCTATATTTTCACTGATTCCGTCACTGAAGACACTCAAGGGTTTGGGAGATTCGACAATAGTCGGCCGCACCCCGGAATAAACACGAGTATCTTTTAATTGATTATCGGCCCTTTCCTGTTCGATTTTAAATATTCTCACTCGGTTGAGATAATTATCTGTACTGACGATGAGCGTAAAAGGGATGACAAACAAACATAACAAGAATCCGATGACGAACCGTACCGATAACAAATTCAACAGAAAGTCTTTCTTTGCAATTAACCAAATCATAAATAATTGTTTTATTAAAGTGATTAATACTATAAAGTTAAGGTTACCTCTTGCATGTAATCCAAATAAAGGCGTTCCAGATCGTCCTGCAACAATTCTTCCCGCGTACGAAGCATTACCAATCTTCCTTCCTTCATAATTCCGATCCGGTCGGCAGTCGTTTTGGCTCTGAATAAATCATGAGTACACATTAAAATAGTTTTCCCGGCTTTCCGAAGTCCGTCCAACAACTGCATCAATTCTGCTGCAGACTTGGGATCCAATCCGGAAGTAGGTTCGTCCATTAAAATATTATCGGCATCTTTGATTATGGCAATGGCCAAACCGACTTTTTGCCTCATTCCTTTGGAAAAGGTTTTTAATTTCCTTTCAAAAGCTTCCTCCTGTAATCCGACTTTTCGCATGACATCATAATAGTCTTTTTTGGTAAGATTTTTCTTTCCTCCCAATTTAGCAAAGAAGTCCAAATTCCGGCAAGCGGTAAAATTTCCGTAAAGCATTACATTCTCGGAGACAAATGCCACATGTTTTTTGGTTTCCAAAGGCTGTGCGGCTACATCAATCCCGTTGATAAGGACATTACCGGAAGTAGGATCGATAAAGTTCAGGAATAAGTTGATGGTAGTTGTTTTCCCGGCTCCGTTTGCCCCCAATAAGAAGAAAATTTCACCCGCTTTGATCTCCAGATTCAACGAATCGAGAGCCAAATGTCCGTCTTCATACCGCTTTGTCAAATTAATTGCTTGTAACATGTTTTTCTATTTTTATCAGATTGTTAATTTATTTTTTACTTAACTTCATTCCAAACCATACAATTCCTCCAATAAAGGCCACAATCACCAAGATCAAAGCGACAGTACCGATTAAAGAAGTTTTTGCATTCACCTGTACCCGAATGGTTTTATCCTCTGTTTTTACTTTTTGATTATCGGCCAGCGCCTCGGTTTTCACTTTTATTTCTTGTGCTCCCACTTCTTCCTTGGGAGGAATGATGGTTATCGATACAGTAGTTTCTTTTTCCGGCTCCAATGATTTAACCAGTTCCGGAACGATCTCCGTTTCCCATCCGATGGGGTTTTCTGTAAGGATTCGTATATTATCCAATCTTCGGCTGCCACCGTTTCGCACCACGATCTCTGTTTGAACCTTATTTCCCGAAGAAATTTCATGATACAAATTGGCAGCCCGGACTTCTATCTTTCCCTTACCGCGGGGAATAAGCTCCAATTGTTCATATCCGTCGGTTTGCAATTTCATCTGCTCGAGAGATAAAGCATTCAAATTACCGGCTGCCTTTTCCGATCGTTCTCCCGTCAAAGCCACTACTTGAAATTGAATCGGTTTATTAATAACGATCTTCTCATCTTCACGATCCGGCAAGTACAACTGTAAAGATAACTTTTTAATATTGACGCCTTGAGAAAATCTTATCTGAGAAACTTTACTTCCGTTGTCCGTAAAATCATATGTTATTTGATCGGGAAGGTTCAACACCATTAACTTATAAACATCTTCCGAAGTAGAAAAACGTTCCAATGTAAGGTCATAGGTTGTATTGGAACCTATATCTGCTTCCTGCGAAAACTGAATGGACGTAATATCGATGGTATTGGTTCCTGCATCTTTCTTCAAATAAATATTCTTTTCATCCTTTCGGTTATTGTAATTCAAGGATACGGTCAAGGATTCCACATCTTTCAATAACTCAAAATCGGCCGTAACGGTCTCTCCCATTTTGATGGATGAGAGATGATATTCATAAGGAGATCCGATGATGGTTTTGGTTTCGTTATCCATTAAAGATACATATATATTATAAACCTTTCCCGAACTCATTTCCGGGGAAAAGATATCAAAATGTTCCTTAAACAAATTCAAATATTCTTCATTTCCTTCCAGTGCGCTTTTCAATTGAATTTTCACTTTCCGGTCTCCTCTTTCGTTTTGATATTTCACGGCACGTTCTACCGTAACATACGATTGTTGAGATATAAGTTTCAGGATCAACTTCTGATAATCCACTTCTTTACTTAACAATTCATTCTTGGAACGATTAAAATCATTCAATGAAATGGCTTTTTCATCATACAATTTAGCATCATTCTCAAACTTCTGTTTAGCCACTTCGTAATCGGCCCGTGTTTTCTTCAGATCAAGCAAGAGTCCCGCTTCGGTTTCATTCTGCCCGAAGATCCAAACGGGAATACTGACTAAATATATAATTAACAATAAGATCGTGTTTCTTTTCATTAGAGATTATTTTTATTTATAATTAACTTAATCATTTACATTTGTTTCGGGCAAGAAGCTTCGGTTATTCTCAAAATCATACATGGTTTTTCGATTCAGGTCAGCTACCGAAAGCCGATAAGTAATATAGGATTCGATATATCCCAATTGAATTTCGGCCAATCGTTCCTGTTCTATACCCAGTTCCCGGCTTGTCATATCTCCATTCTCGAAACGCAATTTACTGATGCGGTAGCTTTCAGCCACGACCTCCCGGTTTCGTTGATTGATGCGATATCTTTTTTCGGCTTCGTATACACTGCGAACAATTTTACGGATCTCGCCCTCGATTCCCCGCCGGGTATTTTCCAAATCAAGTTCCAACTGTTTCTTTTTCCGTTGCTCTCTTTTAACCAAGTTTTTTGCTCTTCCCCAATCGGCAATGGGATAAGACAAGGTAAATGCAATTCCGCGGTTAGAAGGTCGATCGGACATGTTTTGAAAAGAAGAAGAAATCAATTGGCTCAGGTTGCCGTCTTCTCGTGTACTCAGTCCCGTAAAATCATAAAAAGCAGAAAAATTACCCTTGAATTCCCGTTCTCTTTTAGCTCTTTTAACAGCGATATCCTGCAATTCAATATCCAGGTTGGTTTCACGTATCTCCATCCGGTTACGAATAGCCTCATCAATCGCGGTCTGCATATCCACCGGGGTCATTTCAAATTCCATCTCCGCAGTCAGTTCGATTTCTTCCCTCAGATCCAAACCGATCAATAATTTAAATTCGTCTTTAGCCGCTTCCAACTTTCCGTTGCTTTCCATGAGTCGGGCTTCGTCTTGGGCCACCGTCATTTCTGCAATCAGAATATCTCCTTCCGGAAGGTTGCCGGTTTCATACTTCAACTTAGCAATCCGATAGGCTTCCTTCGCATTTTCCAACCGGTCTTTATTGATTTGATATTCATAAGCCAGTTGGTATACCCGGTAAAAATATTCCGTTACACTGTATACAATATCCATTTGAGTCCTTGTAAAATAGGAAATGCTCTTTTGATATTGCAAAGCAGCCACTTTCATATTTTCTTTCAACTTATTCGCTGTAAACACCGGCTGATCGAACGACAGTGCCAAACGAGAATATACTTGGTTTCGGTCCAATACTTTATTATCTTGTTCCGAGAGAGTAGTACGGTAATTTTCATAATACATTTTAGAAGAAAAAGAAAAATTTCCGCCGGTTGGCAACACATAGGTAAAATTCAAGTTTCCTCCGGATTGAAGCGATCCGATGGAGTTATAAACCGGCAATCCTTCCGGTCGACTTATTTCCTTTACCGCTTCATTCCATGAAGGAGTAAATACACTGAAATCAAGATAAGGTTTAAACTGGGCCTTTGTATAAAGATAAGAATAGCGAGTCGCCTCTATATCCTCTTTATAATAACGAATCATATAACTTTCGCCCAGCGCAATGGCAACAGCCTCATCATATGAAATTTTACGAATCTGTTGTGCTTGCAATACTCCTATCCATAGCAGAGAAAACAGTAGGCCGGGTAATAATTTATACATCTTTTTATCTGTTTTATCATTTTTCAATACAGTAATCCAATAGTTATGCCATTTTTTCACGCACATGTCTATCAGTCTATTAGGATAAAAGAAGTCATTCTTCATTAATATTACCGAGTTTAGTCTTTCTCAATCCGGGTAATTATTTTCCCAAATCAATCAATACTTGAGTCCGGATTCTCGCTTTCCTTTTTTCGACCCCGACGGAACAGGACTCAAAGGAACCTCAAAAGAGTCATCAAAAATTTCCTCATTTGGTTCTTAAACAGCCAAAAACACTCCTACCAAATAAAAAAATTAATTATCTTTACCATCTCGAAAAAATGTCTTTCAACAAGCATTTTTGAGGGAGAATGAGTTGTCGATCTTTTCGAAAAAGGATCTTTTTATTAAGATCGCTACAACCTTCCGGTTCTTTGACATATTGATAATCATCCAATTAATATAGTTGTCGATGATCGGGGTAAATCTTATTATCGGACATTGACAACTTTTTATTAAAAATAGATGCATATTTGCATTCTTAAAAAGCTGAAATTCA
>DAIQOU010000785.1:0-1716 GCA_036787725.1 Bacteroidales bacterium | reverse complement strand
TCCATGTCCTACAAATAAATAAGAAGCTTCCATGAAAAAATCCCTGATTGTTGTAAAATCAAAACCTTCGGATTGGTAGGTTCGGATATTTTCTCCATCTACATTTAGACTGTAACCCGTGGTCGTAAAAGCAATCGCCAGGTAATGCCATTCATCGGCCGTAAGCATACTCTTTTCGGAAGAACTTACTTTCTCCACTTCAACCGATCCTTCGGGAGATCGGAAAGAAAGACGTCCGTTTCCGGCGAAAACCAAGGAGGAAGTATTATCTTCATTGGCAAAAGAAAAAAGGGCTCCTTCTTCATCCGCTTCCGCAAGTTTAACCCAACAGGTAAGAGAAGCGCCGCTTTGAATTTTTTTATCATACAGCGGATTATTAAAGCGAATATATCCGCCGTCCAGATGTAAAACATTTCCTAATGTTTCATCTTTTACAATTTCGGGAACCTCGCCTCCGTCATAAGCAATTAAATCAAAATTCACTTCTTCAAGAGACTCAAACTTTGATTCACTCAGTAATTGCAGAGTAGGATAGACCTGATTCCCCGAAGGTGGATCCCACTCTCCCCATTCATGGCAGGAAAAGAAGAAAAGAATTACGATTACTGTCGAAAAGAACAGTGACAGCCGGTTGTTTGTCTTCATAATACTTCGATTTTTATGGTTAGTGAATAATTAAGTGTAACTTGTACACTGCGAATATCGGTGAACTATGTGTTAATCGGGTGGACAATTGTGTTTTCATGGTGGATAAACGACTACATACATATAAAAATGTACTTTAACCAAAAGAACCTTGTGTGATTTTTCTCATTAATCGGTATAACATACCGAATTCTTACTTTTGTTTCCCGGTAACTTATACCGATTATAATTCCGATCCAAGTCTGTTAGGAATGGTATCGATTCGTCTTAGTTTAGTTTGATGGCATCTCGCACTATACAAGAAAGGGGGCTCATCTTATCAAGACTTTACTAAACCGCTCGGAGATATGTTAAATCTCTTTGTAAAGCACCGGGTAAAATACTTTGGATCATTAAATCCGACTTCATAAGCAATTTCCGAAATATTCATGTTTCCGGCATGCTTGTTTTTTTCAATCAGTTCACGGGCAATATTAAGCCGGTAATTGCGGATAAACCGTCCTATCGATTGCCCGGTCAACGTTTGCAGTTTTTTATTCAGTAAACTCTTACTGACGCCCATAGCTTCAATAAAATCAGCGGATTCGTAATAGGAATTCTTGTAATTCTTACGAATTATTTCCAGTGCTTTATCCAGAAATTTTTTATCTTCCGACTCTTCTTCTATCTTTAATTCATTAATGTCCATGTTATTAACGAATTTGCGATGATAGCGTGTGCGGTTTTCCAAAATATTGGCAATACGAGTAAGAAGCAATTCTTCATTGAAAGGCTTTACCAAATAAGCGTCTACTCCCATTTTATAACTTTCAATGCGGGATTCGGGGGCAGTTTTGGCCGTAAGCATCAGGAACGGAATATGCGATATGGCAAAATTTTCTTTTACCTTTCGAGAAAGAGTTATTCCATCCATAACGGGCATCATCAGGTCGCTCACTACAAAGTCAATGTTGCATTGATTCAGCAGAGAAAGCGCTTCTTCCCCGTTGGGGGCTTCCAGAATGTTATAATGCTCAATCAGAATGGAACGAATATAACTTCTCATATCCGCATTGTCTTCTACAATCAAAA
>DAIQOU010000301.1:0-5931 GCA_036787725.1 Bacteroidales bacterium | reverse complement strand
CTGTTCGACGAAAGAAATAAAGCCGTCCGACGAATAAATAAATGCATCGGAAAGATTAATTTACAGGCACAAGAGAAATAATTTGACACAGTCGAGTAAGGAAACGGAAAGAGCTCCGTTACGTAAACATCGGAAAAACACCGGACACTCTACGGTTTTACTTAAGATTACCGACTTTTTATTTCACATAAAAAAGGATCGCCGAACATCTCACGACATTCGGCGATCCTTTTTTATAAATTACAAGACTTAATATTGAATATAAGTTATAATATTCAGTCTATTTCGTTCTCACCAGACTTAAAAAGCTATCCGGATTGCGGGTTTGAATATAAATGGCACCGGTACCCTTCACACGAGCCACCAAGCCTTCTCCACTGGTGAAACTGGAAATTAATCCTTTGGAAGCCTTTTCCAAATTGTATTGCAATGAATCTTCCCAAGCTACCATATGACCGTTATCTATAATGACTTCTTCATTATTCAATTCGAGTTTATGAAGAGATCCGAAGGCGCTGATAAACAGTTTTCCATGTCCTTCTGCCCGAATAATAAAAAGACCTTCTTTCGAAAAAAAAGCTTTGCCTAATCCCTGACTTTTCACACTCGTAGTTACGCCGGTTTCCGAACACAAGAAAGCACCTTTCTCTAAAAACCACGTTTTACCGGTCATTTGGATTTCGGCAATATTGCCCAAATTGGTAGGGGCCAGCATCACTTTGCCTTTTCCTCGGGAGGCTTTCAGCGTTTGGAGAAAAAAGGATTCTCCGGTCACCATTCTTCCCAAGCCTTTAAGCATTCCGCCCTGAGCTTTTCCTTCCACATCAATGGTTGCATCCATATATACCATTGCACCCGATTCTGCCCGAATCACTTCATTTTGTTCTAACGATGCCACTACTACCGGCATTGATCCCTGATATAAAATTTCCGTAGTCATTTTTATTATTTTACGTTTTTAGATTAACAGGACAAATATAAACAAATTCTCAAGATTTATTCCTTTTTTTCCGAATCATCCCTTCGTCCTTGTTTTTTCAATGCCTGATCCAAAATATACAAAATCTGTCCGTTGGTACTTCGAAATTCATCAGCAGCCCATTTCTCAATAGCAGCCATCATATCGGCGTCAATACGCAAAACAAAATTTTTATTTTTACTTTCTTTGGCCACAATAGTAATACATAAAATATTTATTTTCTGTTGCAAATTAAAGAATAACTTATGAAAACTTTCGAATTTAATGATACAAAGTTCCTGAATTTACAATCGGCTGAACCGACTCATCTCCGCACAAAACAACCAATAAATTGCTGACCATGGCCGCCTTTTTTTCTTCATCCAACACAACAACATGTTCTTCGGAAAGCTTTTCCAAAGCCATTTTCACCATACCGACCGCTCCTTCCACAATTTTCTCCCGAGCCGAAATGATTGCATCCGCCTGTTGCCTTCGCAACATCACAGCTGCAATCTCGGGAGCATAAGCCAAATAATTGATCCGAGCTTCTACCACCTCTATTCCTGCAATCAACAGACGTTCATTCAATTGTTTTTCTAAAATATCATTAATTTCTTCGCCTCCCGATCGCAACGTCAATTCACTGTCATATCCTCCGTCGGCGGAATCATAAGCATACATCCCCGCCACATTCCTCAATGCGGCTTCACTCTGCACCTTTACAAATTTTTCATATGCTTTCATTTTTTCATTCACCTTATTTCCGGGATTTCCTTTCATTCCGGTCATCATAGAAGCATTATCAATGTCGAATGAAGCTTTATATGTATCGGATACTTTCCACACCAATACCAGTCCGATCAAAATCGGGTTCCCCGTTTTGTCATTCACTTTTATTGGTTCGGCATCCAAATTACGAGCTCGCAACGTCAACTTTTCTTTTGAATAAAAAGGATTTACCCAAAAATAGCCATTTTCTTTCAGCGTTCCTTTATATTTACCGAAAAAGATCATAACCCCGGCCTCATTGGGTTCCAATTTTATAAATCCGGCCCAAAAAACACAATTGATTAAAAATAACAACACACTTGTTATTATTACAATAATTAACCAAATCTCCGAAAGAGAAGAGTTAAGCGCCCAACAAAACAAAGCAATTACAGCCGCTAAAAAAAGCGAATTAAGCACTAACATAAGAATACCCGACAACTTCAGTCCTTTAAATAATTCCTCTCGTGTTTTCATAACAAATAAAATTAATATGATATTATTTTGATATCACAAATATAAAGAAAATATACGAATGAAGCAACTGCCTCATCATACTTTTCCTCATTTACATCAGAAGCAAAAGAATTTTCATGTAATTCTCTTCCATTTCAAAGATTTTCATGTAGATTTGTATCCTTAATAAACAGGTTTAAGACAAACACAAGAGATAGTTATACAACACATTTTTATCCGGAAACACCCGTTTTTATGAAACCAACCGTTTTTTTTCATTGCATTCTGCTTTGCGGCTTTTTCATCGGCTGCAAAATAGAAAGACCGGTATTGAAAGAATCTGCCGAGAATGAGATCATTATTCCTTACACACCGGCATTTACCCAACATTATCCCGAGTATGATCCTCAATTATTGACCGAATTTCTTCATCAATTTTCATCCAAAAACATATCTGCTTCCGATTTTTATAAAAAAAATAATTATCAACCGGTATGGGTAGGAGATACTCTCGATACGAACAAACTGAGTTTTTTGCTTTCCTGTCTATACAGAGCACCGGAACACGGATTAAAAGCCGAGTGGTTCAGGCCGGATGACATACATACTCTTATAGACTCCATCCAAGCAGGGGCATATACAGACAAACCTTCTCTTTTGTATTCGTCATTAGCTCAATTGGAATATTTATCCGTTCAAGCGTTGATTGATTATTCCACGATTATGACCTATGGAATAACCTCTCCCCGGGAATTATATCCAAAAGAATATCACATTTCCGTTCAACGGCAAGATTCTTTATTTTATTCCCGACTATTCAATGATATTGTCCGGGACACCGATTCCTTAATCAATGCATTGCAACCGGAAAACAACACTTATAAAAGTATTCAGCAAACATTAAAAGCGTATGAATCCAAATCGGACATGGAATTCAAGCCCATTCCGACCAAAGAAAAAGAAACTAAAAAATATAAAGTAAACGATAAAGGGGAAATTTTTCCTTTAATAGCGGAAAGGCTTATGCTTACCGGGGAACTTCCTTATTCGGAACACCCGGACAGTTTGTACACTCATTTAACACCCGAGCTCTTGGAAGCTATCAATCAATTCAGGAAAAATAATTCCTACCGGGAAGAAACGGAAATAGACAATCATACCTTTAAAGCCTTAAATCGACCTTTTTCTTATTACAGAAAAAAGATGATTGCCAATCTGGAGCGCTACCGCTGGAAAAGGAAAAGCGGAGCTCCATCCAAATACATTGAAGTCAATGTGGCCGGTTTCTTATTAAAAGGGATCGATCGCGGGAAAGACACGGTTGTGATGAAAGTGTGCGTAGGCAAACCCCAAAATGCGACTCCTTTATTGGAAAGCAAAATAACTTATGCCAATCTGAATCCGTCATGGAATGTACCCGGCAGCATTACAAAAAAAGAAATCTATTTTTCCATCAAAAAAGATTCTACTTACCTGAAAAGGAAAGGCATGAAACTAATAAAAGACGGAAAGGAAGTGGATCCGGCAACCATTGATTTGAACAAGGTACAATCCAAAGATTTTAATTATCGTATCGTACAATCTCCGGGAAGAGGCAATTCATTGGGAAGAATCAAATTCATGTTCGAAAATCCGTTTGCCGTATATCTTCACGATACGCCGGAACAACGGGCTTTTTCTTACAGCAACCGTGCGGTAAGTCATGGATGTGTCCGATTGGAAAAGCCGTTAGATTTAGCTTCTTTCTGTATAACAGGAGGCGATTCGCTCTATTTGGATCGTATTCGGTACTCGATTGACCGGCCTCCTCTTTCGACCGAAGGGAAAGCGTTAATGAAAAAAAACAAATTAAACAAAGTACAAGACATTGTTCATTTGAAAGAAAGCGTCTCCCTCTTTATCGATTACTATACAGCTTACACCCTTCCGGGAAAATCGGAATTATATATAGCCGACGATATATATAATATGGATGAAAAAATCATTCAAGAACTGGAAATACGAGGAGAAAGCATGCTTAAATTATCGTTAAAAGAAATTTGAAGGCCGAACATCTCCACTTCCATTATTCTTCCATTATCAAAAAATGACGGTCAGTATCCGGGCCCCTCTATTCAACCGGCTCAACGACTGTTGTTAAAAAGAACAATCAAAAACATTCCGGATTGTTGATTGTTTAAATAAAAAACATTCAAATCTAAATAGGATATGAGTCGACGCGAAGAATTGGAAAAAGAACTGGAAATAGCTCAAAACCGGATTGAAACCGCCCCGGCGGATACTCCGCAGGAGGTAATGAAATTATGGGAAAAGGAATTGGACAGTCTCTCGTTTGAATTAAACAATTTATACGATGATGACGAAAACGAGTTTCCCGATTAAACCCGAACAATCCTTTATGGTTTTATATAAAATGAACAGGCTTCTCACAAAAGACAACCTGTTCATTTTTCGTTTTTATCCTCCCGGGTTACGATTCGCTCATCCGGGGTTATGCACATTTTACCCCTATCGGGGTAATCGCTTACAATTCGTAAACCGATCGATAAATACCCGAACTGTTGAGACCCCAACGTTCTTTCCGGTCTTGTTCTTCTTAGGTTACAATGCTTTTTCTTTGATCAGGTATTCGGCAATCTGCACTGCATTCAAGGCTGCTCCTTTCTTTATTTGATCCCCCACACACCAAAAAGAAAGACCATTCGGATTAGAAATATCTTTCCGAATCCGTCCTACAAAAACAGGATCCTTCGTTGCAACAAAAAGAGGCATCGGATATATTTTATTGGGAAGATCGTCTTGCACTACAATTCCTTCTGCATTCTCAAATGCCGTACGAGCTTCTTCGGGAGAGATCGGGCGTTCTGTCTCTACCCATATAGCTTCCGAATGAGCACGCAGGGCGGGTACTCTCACACACATGGAACTGACCTCTACATCCGAATGCATAATTTTACGGGTTTCATTATACATCTTCATTTCTTCCTTTGTATATCCGTTATCTGTCGCCACATCCACTTGAGGGATAAGATTATATGCCAACTGGTAAGCAAACTTTTCCACCTTGGGTTCTTCTCCGTTCACAAGTTGCCGGTATTGTTCCGATAATTCGTCCATTGCAGCGGCTCCGGCTCCGGAAGCAGCCTGATAAGTAGCTACATGTACCCGCTTAATATGAGCTAATTTCTCTATCGGTTTTAAGGCTACGACCATTTGAATGGTTGTACAATTCGGGTTGGCAATGATTCCTCTCGGACGAAGTTTTGCATCTTCCGGGTTTACTTCCGGGACCACTAAAGGCACATCATTTTCCATTCGGAAAGCACTGGAATTATCGATCATTACAGCACCGTACTTCGTAATGGTATCTGCAAATTCTTTAGATGTTCCGGCACCGGCAGAAGTAAAAACAATATCCACACCTTTGAAATCATCGTTGTGTTTAAGCTCTTTCACTGTGATTTGTTTATCCTTATAATTATAAACGCGTCCGGCACTTCGACCGGAACCAAAAAGGATTAACTCATCCATCGGAAAATCTCTTTCCTCCAGTACCCGCAAGAATTCTTGTCCTACGGCACCACTTACACCAACAATAGCTACTTTCATTGTTTTTAATTAATAAACTAAATTTATAATATAAAAAATGTGCAGCACTCTGCACAATAAATAAAGTTACAACCGAGTTTTATTCCAAAAATAAATTACATTTGCATTTAAATACCAAAATCGCACCCTATTAAGGG
>DAIQOU010000019.1:9703-21237 GCA_036787725.1 Bacteroidales bacterium | reverse complement strand
TCAATCAAGCCGGGGAGGTAACTATCTCTTTCCGGGCAGAAGTTCCTTCTTTCGGCTATTCTACTTATCACATCCGAAGAAAAAAGGAGGCCGACAAGAAAAGAGCGGGCGGGGTCCGATTTGCAACCAATGAATGCATCGTAGAGAATGATATGTACAAGATCGTTCTGGATACTTCTAAAGGGGGAGTAATTAAAAGTTTGATTGCCAAGCAAGAAGGAAACAAAGAGTTTATAGACTCAACTTCTCCGTTTCACTTCGGCGAATTAAGAGGTTATTTTTATGAGGAAGAGGCGTTTCGTTCCTCTACCGAAATGGGCGCCCTCATTTATATAACAGAAGATAATTCGCAGAGAACGACCGTTCAAATAAAGAGTGAAATTGCTACTCATCCCTTCGTTCAGACCCTTTCCATTGCTGCAGGAGAAAGACGCATTGATTGCGAACTGACTATCGATTGGGAAAATAATGCAGGTATAGGAGAATACAAACAAGGCAGCGATTGGCAGAAGAACCGCAGGGCCTTTTATGACGATCGCTTCAAATTGAATCTCTTGTTTCCTGTTCATTTACAATCGCCCGAATTGTACAAAAATGCCCCTTTCGATGTTTGTCAAAGTCGGTTGAACAATACCTTTTTTAATACCTGGGATGCTATTAAACACAACATTATCCTTCATTGGATTGACTTGGTTGAACCGGAAGGTACACATGGAATGGCTTTGTTGTCAGACCATACCACTTCTTACTCTTACGGGGAGGATTTCCCGTTGGGTCTCACGGTGCAGTACTCCGGGATCGGACTTTGGGGACCTGATTATAAAATAACGGAACCGTTGCATTTGAAATATGCCCTTATTCCCCACAGCGGGAAATGGGATGAAGCAGCTATTTCTTCAGAAAGCAATTGTTGGAACGAGCCGCTTGTCTGTCGTTATCATTCGTCTGTGGAAATGACGGATAAATCGTTGTTGGAGGTAGGAGAGCACGGATATGAAATAAGTGCCGCTCACCTCTCGGAAGACAAGCTGTTGATTCGTCTCTTTAATGCCGCGGGTGATGAAACGCCTCGACCGGTAACTTTCGGGTTTCCGGTAGCTGCAGTGGAAGAAGTCGACTTGAACCGGCAAGTTATCGCATACCCGGAGATAAAAAGCAGTGCAACCAATGCCGAAATAATCGTTTCGATGCCTCGTTTCGGACTCAAAACCTTTTTGTTAAAGAAGAAATAAAAATATTAATCACTACATGTAACCTGTGAAATATGACAAAAATCATTCCTTATATCTTTATTCTCTGTCTTTGTGTCGGTCTTGCAGGCTGTTCGCCGCAGGTGGACCGGACTTCCGAACCGGAAGCCCTTTCCCGGTACGTCAATCCTTTTATCGGAGCCAGTACCAGCGTTGGTGATGCGGGAGTGTATCACGGTTTGGGCAAGACCTTTCCCGGGGCCACTACTCCTTACGGTATGGTACAGGTAAGTCCCAATACCATCACCGGAGGCGACAACGGTTCGGGCTACAGTTATGAACATACTACCATTGAGGGTTTCGCCTTTACCCAGATGAGCGGAGTCGGTTGGTTTGGCGAGTTGGGTAATTTTCTTGTCATGCCCACTACGGGAACCTTACAAAAAATAGCGGGAAAAGAAGATGGAAGTATCCAAGGATACCGTTCGAAATACGATAAAGAAACGGAGGAGGCATTGGCCGGCTATTACTCGGTAAGGCTGACCGATTACGATATAAAGGTAGAAAGTTCGGCAACACCTCATTGCGGCATGTTGCGGTTCACTTACCCCGAGAACAGTGAGTCGCGTATTCAGATAGATCTTGCCCGCCGGGTGGGCGGTACTTCCACCGAACAATATATACAAGTTGTAGATGACTGCACCATCCGGGGTTGGATGAAGTGTACCCCCAATGGCGGAGGATGGGGTAATGGTGAAGGAAATGCAGATTATACCGTTTACTTTTATGCCCAATTCAGTAAGCCGCTTCAAAACTACGGATTTTGGAGTGCGGATATTCCGGAAAACCAAGTACGGAAAAGAGATGAAGTAACGGCTATTCCCTATTTGGAACGGGTAGCTCAAGCCCCCATTATACAAGGTCGCCGGGAATTAACCGGCAAGCACTTGGGTTTCTTTACCGACTTTGTAACCCGGGAAGAAGAAGAGGTAACGCTCAAAGCAGGTATTTCTTTTGTAGATATGGAAGGAGCGGAGAAAAACTTCCGGGCCGAAATTGCCGATAGGACTTTCGACGAGGTGAAAGAAGAAGCGCGTCGCCAATGGGATAAGGAGTTGAGCAGAATCCGAGTATCCGGAGGCAGCGAAGAACAACAAATCATATTCTATACTGCCCTTTACCACACCATGATAGATCCGCGTATCTTTACTGATGTGGACGGACGGTATGTCGGAGGAAACGGTAATATCTACCGGAGCGACGGAACATTTACCAAACGTACCATCTTTAGCGGATGGGATGTATTCAGGAGCCAATTCCCGCTGCAAACCATTATCAATCCTACATTAGTAAATGATGAGTTGAATTCGCTGATCACCCTAGCTGAACAAACCGGAAAGGAATATTATGAACGGTGGGAATTGATGAATGCCTACTCGGGCTGCATGCTCGGTAATCCCGCCCTTTCGGTTCTGGCAGATGCTTATGTGAAAGGAATACGTAATTATGATATCGAAAAAGCCTATCGATATGCTTTGAACACCTCCCGGAAATTCGGAAATGACGAATTGGGTTATATGCCTTCGAACCTGAGTATTTCTCATACGTTGGAATATGCTTATACCGATTGGTGCATTTCTCAATTGGCAGAAGCACTGGGCCGGGAAGAAGATGCTGTGGCTTTTCACCGGAAGGGGCAGGCTTATCGTAATATTTTCGACCACGAGAAAGGCTGGTTCCGTCCCCGTCGGGCCGATGGTTCGTGGGAACCTTGGCCGGAGAATGCCCGTACAACAGAATGGTACGGATGTATCGAATCCAACCCCTACCAACAAGGATGGTTTGTTCCGCATGATGTGCCCGGTATGGTGGAACTTATGGGGGGCAGGGAAGCAGTAATAGCCGACCTGAATACGCTCTTTGAAAAAACACCTCCGGACATGTTGTGGAATGAGTATTACAATCATGCCAACGAGCCTGTCCATTTTGTGCCTTTCCTGTTCAACCGGTTGGGAGTTCCGTGGTATACACAAAAGTGGACAAGATATATTTGTGAAAAAGCGTATGCCAATAAAGTAGAAGGTATCGTAGGAAATGAAGATGTAGGGCAAATGTCGGCTTGGTATATACTTGCGGCTTCCGGCATTCACTCGTCTTGTCCAGGGAATACACGGATGGAAATTACCGCTCCTGTTTTCGATCGTATCGAGTTTGAACTCGACCCCGATTGGTTTACCGGCGGCAAGTTTACGATCATAGCCCATGATAATAGCCCTCGGAATATTTATATCCGGAAGGCGGTATTGAATGGGAAACCCTATAATAATTGTTATTTGGATTATTCGGACATTGTAGCGGGAGGAGTGCTCGAGTTATACATGGGTGCGGAGCCGAATGAGAATTGGGGAATTGCCGAACAACCTCATCATTGAATATAAACTCTAATATATGAAAAACAAACTTTTGCTATTCATCTTCTGTTGCTTCACAGTAGGAATACATGCCCGTCAAAAAGACTTGGTGGAGTATGTAAACACGTTACAGGGAACCGACTCTCATTTCGGACTGAGTTACGGCAACACCTATCCCACCACCGGAATGCCCTATGCGATGCATACTTGGTCTGCACAAACCGGAAAGAATGGTGAGGGTTGGAAATATCAATATTTTATAAATAAGATACGCGGATTCGGTCAGGCACATCAATGCAGTCCGTGGATGAGTGATTACGCGGTCTATTCCTTCATGCCTTTGTCGGGCGAATTGGTGGTGAATCAGGATGAAAGGGCAAGCTCCTTCAGTCATGCCAACGAAATAGCCAAACCGCACTATTACAAAGTCACTTTCGATAACGGAATTACTACTGAAATGGCTCCCACTACGCGTGGAGTTCATTTGCGGTTCTCATTTCCCAAAAACGGAGATGCCTGGTTGGTGCTGGACGGATATACCGACATGAGCGAGATCCGTATCGATCCGAAGAAAAGACAACTGACGGGATGGGTAAACAACCAACGATTTGTGAATAATCCGGAGACTTTCCGCAATTATTTTGTAATTCAGTTCGATAAGGACTTCGAAGCCTACGGCGTTTGGGAGAATCAAAAAGAGGAGTTGTTTCCCGATCGGGTTTCCGGTAACGGAAAAGGTGTTGGCGCTTATATTAAATTCAAAAAAGGGGCAAAGGTACAAGCTAAAGCGGCTTCTTCATACATCAGTTACGATCAGGCCCGGATTACGCTCGACAGAGAATTGGGAAAGGACAAAAGCCTTGAAGAAACCAAGACTCGCGGGGCCCGGACATGGAACGAATTGCTGAACAGGATACGTGTGGAAGGAGGGACCGAAGAGGAAATCAAAACATTTTATTCCTGTTTATTTCGTGCCAACCTGTTCTCTCGTAAATTTTATGAAAGGGACGAAAACAACGAACCTTATTATTACAGTCCTTACGACGGTAAAATCCATTCCGGATACATGTACACCGATAACGGTTTCTGGGATACATTCCGTTCGCAATTTCCCCTCACCAACATATTGCACCCCACCATGCAGGGGCGTTATATGAATGCTTTGCTTGATGCACAAGACCAGTGCGGATGGCTACCCTCCTGGTCGGCTCCCGGCGAAACGGGCGGCATGATAGGCAACCATGCCATTTCTCTCTTGACGGATGCGTGGGCAAAAGGGATTCGTAGCTTCGATCCGGAGAGAGCCTTGAGAGCCTATGCTCACGAAGCCATGAACAAGGGTCCCTGGGGAGGTGCTAACGGACGCATCGGCTGGAAAGAATATTTTCAATTAGGTTACGTACCTTATCCCGAATCGATGGGTTCCACTGCACAGACCTTGGAGTATGCCTACGATGATTTCTGCGGCTATCAACTGGCCAAGATGACCGGTAATAAGTTCTATCGGGAAGTATTTGAACGGCAGATGTATAATTACCGTAATGTATTCGATGCACAAACCGGATTCATGCGAGGCAAGCTGATGAACGGTGATTGGCAGGAACCTTTTGATCCGTACGAATGGGGAGGCCCTTACTGTGAAGGAAATGCTTGGCATTATACATGGTCGGTCTTCCACGATGTTCAAGGATTAATTAATCTGTATGGAAGCGACGAGGCTTTTACTGCCAAAATAGACTCGGTATTTACGGTTTCCAACAAAATTGTTCCGGGAACATATGGAAGCGTAATTCATGAAATGAAAGAAATGGAACTGGCGGGTATGGGACAATATGCTCACGGAAATCAACCCATACAACATATGATCTACTTGTACAGTTATGCCGGACAACCCTGGAAAACGCAATATTGGGCTCGCCGGATAACGGATCGGCTGTATAACTCGTCGGAAAGGGGATATCCCGGCGACGAAGATCAAGGCGGTATGTCGTCTTGGTATATTCTCAGTGCCTTGGGTATATACAGTGTGTGCCCCGGAACGGATGAATATGTAATAGGCAGCCCGGTATTTAAGAAAGCCACCATTACATTGGAAGACGGCAAAACATTTATTATTGAAGCCGAAAACAACAGTAAAGAAAATGTGTATATCCGGTCGGCAACCCTCAACGGAAAACCGTTAAACAAAAATTATATAACCTACAGTGATATTGTCAACGGCGGAATCATGCGTTTTGTAATGGGTGATCAACCCAATTTGAACAGAGGGATTACAAAAGAGGCTGTTCCTTTCTCTTTAACTAAATAAAAATGAATAAATACAGAATTGTAAAATACCTGTTGATAGCAGGTTTAATCGGGTTGTCTTTCCCTATAAAGGCTCGGGAAACAAGTGTGGATTATGCCCGTCGGGTAAATACGTTGATTGGTACCAAAGGGGTAGGCCTTACTTCCGGATATTTGTATCCCGGAGCCACTTATCCTTTCGGAATGGTACAGTTTACCCCTTCGTATTTTTCCAAGCGGTCGGGGTTTGTAATTAATCAGTTGAGCGGTGCCGGATGCGAGCACATGGGTAATTTCCCCACTTTTCCCGTGAAAGGAAAGTTGGAAATGTCTCCCGATAATATCTTGAATTACCGGGTAGATGTATCCGGCGAAAAAGGACATGCGGGTTATTACGAAGCAAAGGTACAAGAAGAAATTTCGGCTAAACTGACCGTTACCGAACGAACCGGAATGGCCCGGTATGAATTCCCTTCCGATCAACAAACGGGAACCGTGATTATTGGGGGCGGTATAGCTGCCACTTCCATTGAACAAGCTGCCATTGTTATTACCGGACCCAAATCGTGTGAGGGGTATGCCGAGGGAGGGAATTTCTGCGGGATACGTACTCCATACAAAGTTTATTTTGTAGCAGAGTTCGATACCGAGACATTGGAGACCGGAACTTGGAAAGGGGAGAAGTTAATGCCCCATACCACTTTTTCCGAAGGAAAGAATTCCGGAGTTTATTTTACTTTCGATTTAAGTAAATCCGGAAATGTTCAATATAAAATCGGAGTTTCGTATGTTTCCGTAGAAAATGCACGGGAAAACCTCAAAGCGGAGAATCCCGGCTGGGATTTCAATGCTATACAGAATCGGGCAGAAGATTCATGGAATCATTATCTTGGTAAAATAGAAGTAGAGGGAACCAATCCCGACCGGATCGATCAATTCTATACTCACCTGTACCGCTCGTTTATACATCCCAATGTTTGCAGCGATGTAAACGGAGAATACATGGGTGCCGATAACCGGGTATATAAATCCCGCACGAAGAATTATACCTCTTTCAGTAATTGGGATACTTACCGTACACAGATACAATTACTTTCCATGTTGGAACCCGATATAGCTTCCGATATAGTTGTGTCGCACGGATTATTTGCCGAACAATCGGGAGGAGCTTATCCCCGCTGGGTAATGGCCAATATCGAGACCGGTGTGATGCAGGGAGATCCTACTCCCATTCTTATCGCCAATGCTTGGGCTTTCGGAGCTCGTAACTACGATCCGAAACCTCTTTTCGCCGGTATGCGTACCAATGCCGAGATCCCGGGTGCCAAATCTCAAGATATTGAAGTTCGTCCGGGATTACGTCAATATTTGGAACAAGGTTATTACGATGCGTCTATTCAGTTGGAATATACCTCTTCTGATTTTGCCATCGGACAATTTGCATTGCATGCTTGCGGTGACGAGTTTGCAAGTTGGCGTTATTTTCATTTTGCCCGCTCTTGGAAAAATCTTTTCAATCCCGAAACAGGGTGGTTGCAATCGCGTAATCCCGACGGTTCATGGAAGCCGCTCAGCGAAGATTTCCGGGAATCAACTTACAAAAACTATTTTTGGATGGTACCTTACGACATTGCCGGGCTGATTGAAATTATCGGTGGTCGGGATGCGGCGGAGAAACGGTTGGACGAGTTTTTTGTGCGATTGGATGCCGGCTATAACGATCCCTGGTTTGCATCGGGCAATGAACCGAGTTTTCAGATACCCTGGATTTATAACTGGGTGGGCCGTCCCGATAAAGCACAAGCCATTATAAACCGGACTCTCAATGAGCAATATTCAAGCAAGATAGACGGACTTCCCGGAAATGATGACTTGGGAACCATGGGAGCCTGGTATGTATTTGCATGCATCGGCCTTTATCCGGAAATTCCGGGGATAGGCGGTTTTGCCGTTAATACTCCTGTTTTCTCATCAGTCAGGCTTCATATGAAGAAGGGAGACCTGATTATTAAAGGCGGTTCCGAAGAAAATGTCTATATTAATTCCCTGAAATTAAACGGGAAGTTGTATGACAATACTTGGATTGACTGGGATGAAGTTTCTAACGGAGCTGTATTGGAGTATACTGTTTCTCGGAAGCCTAACCTGAAATGGGGTACCAAGGTACTTCCGCCGTCTTATCCTTAATTGGATTGGAGTACTGACGTTAACTTGACAGAGGTCGGTTATCGGCAGCCGTAGGTTGTTACCTCTGTAGCCGGTGGAACGAGACTGTTGAGAGAATTGTTAATTTGTTGGCCTCCTACAGAGGCCTCCGGAGGAGAGTGCCGGTATTCTACAGGGGCTTTAAGCCCCTGCCTACAAGGCTATGCAGCCTACAGCTGCCGAGAGGAATTTGGTCTTGAGTGGGAGGCATTAGATCACCGATTGCTGAAGTTTTCTCGGTCTTAATGTTGATAGCCACCGACTATTGCCGATGCACCTCGAACTTAACTTAAGGCCGGTGAGGGTAGAAGAAAAGATTCCTCCGTTTTTTAATAACACATAATAATTAAATATATATGAGAACAAATCCGCTTAAAATGATTTTATGGGCAAGTATTATTGCCCTTACGTCATGTACAGAGAAAAGTACTGCCGATTTTCCGGATTGGGCATGGGCTGACTTCCGGCGTCCCGAAGGGGTTAATCCTATTATTTCTCCCGATCCTTCCACCCGGTTTTATTGTCCGATCACCGAAGACTCCGTAGCTTGGGAATCGAACGATACGTTTAATCCCGGGGCAACAGTATATAACGGAAAAGTGATTGTACTGTATCGTGCAGAAGACAATTATGGCGAGGGCATCGGTCAGCGCACTTCACGGTTGGGGTATGCTTGGTCGGAAGACGGCTTGAATTTCCAACGTAACACTACTCCTGCGTTCTATCCCGATAACGACAATCAAAAAGAATTGGAATGGCCGGGCGGTTGTGAGGATCCTCGCGTTGCCATGACTGAAGACGGTTTGTATGTTATGTTATATACCCAATGGAACCGGAAACAAGCCCGATTGGCAGTAGCTACTACACGTGACTTTATTCACTGGGATAAATACGGACCGGCTTTTGCACAAGCCTACAACGGACGTTTCTTTGATGAATTCTCCAAATCAGCTTCTATCATAACCAAATTGGCAGACGGAAAGCAGGTGATTGCTCGAATTAACGGTAAATACTGGATGTATTGGGGTGAAAGGTTTGTGAATGTTGCTACTTCGGATGATTTGATTAACTGGACTCCCATGCTCGACAGCAACGGTGAATTTCTGAAAGTCATTACCCCTCGTCCCGGTAAATTTGACAGTGCTTTAACCGAGTGCGGTCCCCCGGCCATAATGACAGAGAAAGGAATATTGTTGTTTTACAACGGTAAAAACGAATCCGGGGAGCGGGGTGATACGCGTTATACGCCCAATTCGTATTGTGCCGGTCAGGCCTTGTTCGACCTGAATGATCCGACGAAACTAATCGGGCAATTAGATAAGCCTTTTTATATTCCCGAAGCCGAATTTGAAAAGAGCGGTCAGTATCCGGCAGGGACCGTATTCATTGAGGGCATGGCTTACCATAATAATAAATGGTTCCTTTATTACGGATGTGCCGATTCACGGGTAGCGGTAGCAGTTTATGATCCGGTTAAATAAATAAGGAGAAGCAGTACTTTGAAAGATAATTCAAGAAATACGAATAATTAAATCTATGAAACGAATAATAATATTATTTCTTATAGCCGTTTGTTTTTCTTACCGATTATCGGCTCAAACGGTAAAACCGTTCGGGGAAGGGGATCGGGCAGTCTTTTTAGGCAACAGTATTACGGACGGCGGTCATTACCACTCCTATATTTGGTTGTATTACATGACCCGTTTTCCCGAAATGAATCTTCGTATCTTCAATGCGGGTATTGGCGGAGATACTGCATTTGATATGTATAAACGGCTGGACGGAGATGTTTTCAGTAAAAGACCTACCGTATTAATGGTGACTTTCGGTATGAATGACTCCGGATATATCGAATACAACGGCGATAATCCCAACGAATTTGGGGAAAGAAAATACGAGGAATGTTATAAAAACTTTCGGCTCATGGAAGAGCGGCTGAAGGGATTACCCGATACACGTATGGTGTTGATGGGCAGTTCTCCTTTTGATGAAACAGCTGTTATCGAAGGCAATATACCTTTAAAAGGAAAGAACGCTGTCATGGAGCGAATTATAGAGTTCCAAAAGCAATCGGCCACTGCAAACCAATGGGAGTTTACCGATTTCAATCAACCTATGAGTGCTATAAATAAACGTTTCCAACAAGATAATCCTTCATTCACTCTTTGTGGTAACGACCGAATTCATCCGGATAACGACGGACATATGGTTATGGCTTACTTATTCCTGAAGGCTCAGGGTTTTTCGGGTCAACCGGTGGCCGAGGCGGAGATCAATGCCGGAAAGAACGCGGTGATTCGATCCGTTAACTGCGAAATATCGGATATTCGGAAAAACGGTAAGGATTTCCAATTCGATTACCGGGCCAATGCACTTCCTTATCCTGTAGATACTACGGCTCGCGGATGGGGTGCCCAAAAGAGTCAGGCCGAAGCCTTGAAGATAGTTCCTTTCATGGAAGAGATGAATCGGGAAATGCTGACAGTAACCGGCTTGAACGGAAAATATAAGCTTTTTATCGATGATTTGGAAATAGGAACATGGAGTTCGGATCAATTGGCAAAAGGTATTAATCTGGCTCTGGAAACTAAAACTCCCCAATACCGGCAGGCGTTGGCTATTATGCACCTCAATGAATACCGTTGGGAAATAGAACGGTGTTTCAGACAATATGCTTGGATACAATTCGGTTTCTTTCAGGGTAAAGGATTACTTTTTGCCGACAATCGTGAAGCTATTGAAGTGATGGATCAAAATTTATCAAGTAATATATGGCTTGCCGGACACCGCGATATTTATTCCAAAATGATCCATCCCGAAGTACGCCGGGCTCGTGAAAAAGAAATGGAAGTTCTTATTGATGCAATATACGAAATAAATAAACCGGTAAAAAGAAAAATGGTTCTCAGGAAAATCTGATGCTGCATTTAATTTACTGCAAGGTTTGAGTATGGAGGGGTGAGAGAGGCTGACCAAAAAGTCGCAATAAGTCCTGTGAGGAACGAAATCATACTTAACCGCATGTGTAACGTAAGCGAAACTTGCGGTCCGAAAAAGTCCCCTCCGGCACCTCCGACGGTGAAGCAAGGCGTAACCGTCGGTTAGGCATAACGGCGTCCCTCCCGGAACTTACAGAACGAAACTTACCGTAACAGAAAGAAAACCGCCGATAGAAAGCAGCCGACACCGGAACAAAACCGAACCGACAAAAAGCAGCCGATAGGCTGCAAACCTCGGTAGGCAGCGGTCTCAGACCGCTGTAAAAGACCAAACCCCTCCCCCTTCCAAAGCCTCCGTAGGAGGCTGATAAACAAAAGGTTGGTCTCCTACGGAGACTGGTGGGGAGGGGGGAGAACTGCCTTAACAGTGGCTTGAAGCCACTGCCTGCAAAGCTACGCAGCCTACGGCTGTCGGTAACGGTCTGTGTTGACGGAAAAGAACG
>DAIQOU010000019.1:0-9603 GCA_036787725.1 Bacteroidales bacterium | reverse complement strand
CAAAGCTACGCAGCCTACGGCTGTCGGTAACGGTCTGTGTTGACGGAAAAGAACGCTTTTTTCAGCGTAATGGGTTACGACATTAAAAAAATAACTACCTTTAACCCGTTCATTAAAACCAAACTAAATTCTTAACTTATGAAACCAAAACTAATGAAAGCCTTAAGGCTTTTTCTTTTCGTTGTCATTATTCTTATTTGTACAGAAAATGCAGGAGCATCGGCCGATGGAAGTATAGTTAAGCCTTTCTCTGTGTCGGACGCTATTCGCTTGCAAGACTCGGGTAAATATTGGGTGCAAGGGTTTATTGTCGGATGTGTCAAATCAAACGGAACGATTACTTCTTCTTATTCTAAAACCAACTTGGCATTGGGAAGCGATCCGGTCGGAACCGCTCACCTCAGTATTCAACTGCCCAATAATGCTGTCAGGGAAGTATTGAATTTACTTGATCATCCCGAAAATGTGGGGAAAAGAATCAAAATTTACGGGTCTTTTACCGGCTATTACGGAGTTCCCGGAGTGAAAAGCGTAACCTCCTGCGAGTGGTATTCGGGACCCGGAATCATTGTTTCCCCTGCTCCGGCCCGATTAACCGTCGGTTCATTGGTAAAATTGAAAATAACAGGAGTCGAATTAACAGAAGATATAGTTCTGTTGTCGGAAGATGAAACCGGCTTGACGGTATCTCCCTCCCGATTGCCGGCAGATGCCGTTAACGAAGAAGTCATAATACGTTCCAAACAACCCGGGGATTTTGCCTTGATCATTCGCAGCGATACGATTGAAGAACGGATAGTCGTCACGAGTAATGCTAAAAGTAAGGATAATTTCTTAAGCCGGTTGAAGGTAGGGAAGGAAGTTCTTAAATTAAAAGAAGGATTGTATGAATACACAGCCAAACCCGTGTCGTTTGATTCTTTAAGTATTGAAGTAGAAGCTGAACCCAACGACCGGGAAGCGAAAATTATAAAAGGAACCGGCAGAATACCACTGAAGATAGGGGAAAATACAATCAACATTTGGATCGAATCCGGAGTCGGAACCATTCGTGTTTACAGTCTCCATATTGTTCGGAAATGCGATCCGCCTTTTATTGTGCGCCATCCGGAAAACGCTTCCGTTTGTCGAAATAAGACACATACCTTTAAGGTGAAGGCATCCGGAAACGGATTATCTTATCAATGGTTTCGGGAGGAACTTCCCATTGTTGGGGCCGTAAACGAAACTCTTCTATTGGATAGCTTGGATTTTGAAAAGGATTACGGATATTATTATGTTAAGATTGCCGGAGGTTGCGGAAGTGTATCGAGTGATAAAGCAAGGTTGTGGATTTCGGATCCCTTACCTTCTCCTTTGTTACTGGATGCTCCGGATACCCTTCCGGCGGGCAGCAGGTGTAAAGTAAGAGTAGGAGAGGGGGAAGGATATAAGGACGTTACTCGATATAAATGGACCTTCAGCGAGGAGGAGGCTTGGTTTTATTGGTCGACCGGAGACAATACGCCTGTGACTTACTTGAATGTCGGTTCCGGATCGGGAACATTGAAAGCGGAAATTACGCATGTATGCGGAAAAAGGTCGGTTTCGAAACGGATTAAAGTTATTCCCGGTACTGCTGCTACAGGAACGAAAGAGTTGATTGAAGAGCAGTCGTTCCGTGTTTTTACTACTTCCGATCATGAATTGTTCATTGAGAATAATGCGGGTAAGATAGATAACATTCTTATTTTTAATCTCCGGGGGCAATCGGTTTATTCCGGTAAGGATATTCTCACAAGCCAAATCGTTTTGATCAAAGATTGGGAACCGGGAGTATATCCGGTCGTTATAACGGTTGACGGATCGGTGTATAAGCGCAAGATAATTAAATGGTAAAGTTCTGAGCGGGGTGCCGATGTCGGGTGCCCATTCATTTTCGATAAGGAATCACAGGAGAAACTGCTGAAAATGAATTGGACTGTTTATAAGGAAAATACAATTAAATTTGCAATTAAAAACAAATCAAACTATGAATAAAGGAACAATAATAATGTATCAAACAACCGATGGAAATACGACATTGGATGTTAAATTGGAAGGTGAAAATGTTTGGATAAATCGTCAACAAATGGCGGAGTTATTTAACAGGAATGTAAAGACCATTGGGAAACATATAAATAACGCTTTAAAAGAAGAGTTGGGGGATCTTTCAGTTGTCGCAAATTTTGCGACAACTGCTAATGATGGAAAAACGTATAAAGTGGACTATTATAATTTAGATATGGTTATTTCGGTAGGATACAGGGTTAAATCAAATAGAGGCATTCAATTCCGTATTTGGGCGAATAAAGTTTTAAAAGAATATCTCGTACAAGGATTCGTTGTTAATCAACAAGCTAAAGTCAATCAATTGCAGGAAGCGTTGGATTCAATAAAAGTACTGACAAACATAGCGATCCGGAATGAGGCGGTCAATGAACAAGCAGATGATATTTTACAAGTAATAAGAGATTATACCTATGCATTGGATACCTTAGATAAATATGACTATCAATCACTTGAAATAGATCAGACAACAACAGAAGAACCGTTTCGGGCTACCTATACGGGCGCTATGGAAGCAATAGAAACATTACGGGAAAAATTCGGAAGCGGCGGACTTTTCGGAAATGAAAAAGATCAATCTTTTCAAAGTTCCATCAATACCATTTATCAAACTTTCGGAGGAGAAGACCTTTACCCGAGTGTGGAGGAAAAAGCGGCTATGTTGCTTTACTTGGTTGTTAAAAATCATTCTTTTAGTGACGGCAATAAACGTATTGCAGCTTTTCTTTTCCTTTGGTTTTTAGAACAAAACCGCATTTTATATAAACCTACGGGTTCAAAGCTTATAGAAAACAACACGCTAGTAGCTCTTACGTTGATGATTGCGGAAAGTCGACCGGAAGAAAAAGACGTTATGGTAAAAGTGATTGTTAATTTAATTAATAGGAATAATTAAAGCAACTGCTTTGGAGGGAGGATTTCCCGGTTACATCAACCCCGGAAGGAAGAAAGAAGGAAGGGATAAAGGGATAAGGCGCGAAAGCGTGAAAGGAAGGGATAAAGCCCGGACCTACTTGGGGTTGATGTAAGTAAAGTATTGTACTTGAACCGGGTGTCACTCGGGGTTATCCGGATTTTACCCTTGTTGGGGCAATCGCTTGTCATTTGTAGCCTCTCCGGAAAATATCCGGCCTTTGCAGACAGCTTCCATGCCATTAACATAAAGCTATGGTCGTGATTTGCTTTCGGCTTTAATGTGGATGATAAAGTTTCTTAATAGTATTTATTTAGATTTGTGACCTTTGAGGCTGATTTTCCCCACGCTTTCAAAAGGTCGGTAAGAACGGAATTAAGCAGGGATAGCCCGGCATAATTTCGACCACTTGTGAAGTTTGGTTCAAAAATGCCCGGGATTTCGATTCTATTATGTTTAATTGGCCGGATCAAACCAGTCGAACCCGGGTGTTTTTCTTTAGATGGGATTAATTTGGTCTTGTTCTGTTCCTTCATTCGTCTTGATCTCTTCGTCAATTGGTCTTGATCTCCTGTTGAAGAGATCTTGATCTTCTGTTGCTCGGGTAAATAGATAATTTTAGATACTTGAAGTTGTTTTATCCTATTTTTGGTTTTATATTTACGGGAGAGAAGCAACCTCCTTACTTTCCCCTCTTTACTTGTCGATTTTTCAAAAATAACCGGGATAAGAAAAAAGGATGAATTCCGTATCAGCGTAAAATAATGATCGCAGCATAGATTTTATCCTTTCTCAGGTTAAATGAACCAAAAAGAAGCACAAAACATCGGGCTGATTTCGATTTCCAAATTTTAATATGTAGTTTTGCATACTTTATAATTACGGTATTTATGAAATTCAAATATATCAGCAGCGGATGTTGTCATATGACAACAAAAGGATGCAGCAAAAAGCAAGATAATAAATTAAATACATACGATTGGTTGTGTGATATTCCGGAAGCGGAACAGGCAACCGATTATGTAGAAGTGCAGTTTAAAAATACCCGAAAGGGATATTATTTAAACAGTATAAAACTCCCGTTGGAAAAAGGAGATGTAGTGGCTGTGGAATCCAGTCCCGGCCATGATATCGGAACGGTTACGCTGACCGGAAAACTGGTGTTGATTCAAATGAAAAAGAACCGAATCCGTCCGGACGATATCAAACGAGTGTACCGAAAGGCAAAACCGACGGATATGGAGAAATTTACCGAAGCGAAAGCCAAGGAACACGATACCATGATCCGATCCAGAAGAATCGCAGAAGAGCTGGGACTTCAAATGAAAATCGGAGATGTGGAATATCAAGGCGACGGGAATAAAGCGATCTTTTACTACATTGCAGATGAACGGGTGGATTTCAGGCAATTGATAAAAAATCTGGCGGAAGCGTTCAAAGTCCGGATTGAAATGAAACAAATCGGTGCACGTCAAGAAGCCGGCCGTATCGGAGGAATAGGCCCTTGCGGACGGGAATTGTGTTGTTCTTCCTGGATGACCAATTTTGTATCTGTTTCAACCGGTTCGGCTCGTTATCAGGATATTTCTCCCAATCCTCAAAAACTGGCAGGACAATGTGCAAAGCTCAAATGTTGTCTCAACTACGAAGTGGATACCTATGTGGAAGCCCAACGAAAATACCCTTCCCGGGAAATAACGTTGGAAACGAAAACCGGGACTTATTATCATTTTAAGACCGATATACTGAAAGGATTAATGACCTATTCTTCCGATAAGCACATTGCAGCCAATCTGATTACGATTCCTTATAAGCGTGTTTTTGATATCATCAACATGAATAAGAAGGGACAAAAACCGGAAAGCTTGAATATGGAAGAGCAGGATACCAAAATCAAAAAAGAAACTCATGATATTCTGGAGGAGAGTGTAACCCGGTTTGATCATCAGCTGAAAAAGAAAAAAAATAAAAATAAGAATAAGGAAAACAGAACTTCTCAAGAGAAACCTCAGGCAAATAATAAACAAAATCCGGCCAATAAGCCGTCTCAATCTCAGGAGAAATTGCAGCTTAATAAGCAAGAAACAGTAAACAAATCGGGAGTATCTTCCGCAAGCGTTTCTAAAGAACAACCCGGAGCGCCGGAGTCCGGCAATCCCAACCGGAACCGTCGCAATTCAAAAGGAGGGAATCATAAATTCAGAAATAAGCCTAAGAAGAACAATGAAAATAAGGAGACGAACGATTAAAATCTTTCTTTTTTCGATAGTCGGTTTATTTGCGGCATGCCATCCTTCAAATGAGGTATACTATCGGTTTGAATCCATACCTCATGCTGCTTGGGATAAAAATACGGAATATAAGTTTGATGTAGAGATTACGGATACACTTGCCTTATATGATGTTTTTGTCGAGGTTCGTAATAACAACCGGTATAACTATCGAAATCTTTGGCTTTTTGTGTCTTTTAAGACGCCTGAAGGTAATATGCGAAAAGATACCCTTAATTGTGAGTTGGCAAATGAATATGGCGAATGGTACGGAAAAGGAAGGGGGTTGCATACCATCGTTTTTCCATATGATCAATCGATACGATATCCTTATTCGGGCACTTACTCCTATATCGTAAAGCAAGGGATGAGATCGGATCGATTGGAAGGGATCTCCGACATAGGCATACGTGTGGTGAAAAAGTAAATTTATGTTCTTTTGTTGTCTTGTTCGTACATCGGATAAGATCTAATGATATAAATAAAATGAGGGTGAATTATCTGTAAAAAGAATTCACCCTCATTGCGATTATGAAATCAAGAAACAAACTATTCCGCTTTTAGTACCTCTACGGGGTTTTCCATCAATGCTTTTATACTGACTCCGGAGGTAACGATAAGAGCTATGATACACTGCAATACTACCGGCAGTACGAATACCGTCCAGCTGAGAGCTATCCGGTTCGTATAATTATTCAACCAATCGGAGGCAAAGTAGTAAACAACAGGGATGGCAATCATTCCGGCAACCACTATGAGGATAAGAACACCGGCAGATAATAACGTGAATATTTTGGTTTGGTCTGCTCCGTTCACTCTTCTTATTCCGATTTCTTTTTTTCTGCGGATGGCGCTGAGCATATGAATGGCCAATAATCCGATCATGGAAATGAAGATGGAGAGGAAAGAGGCCAATTTCAGTAACCGGGATTGTATATCCAGGCTTTCAAATTTTTCGGTATATACATCTTCCAACCATATCGGATTGAGAATGTAAAGGGAGTCAAAATCGTCTATTACTTCTCGTACCGATTTTTGGATCTCATTGCGATTTATCCCGTTCGCATATTTTATGTAAATGCTTCCTCCGTTGTTTACCCAAGTGAGTACCATGGGTTCTATCTTATTTTCTATTTTACCGAAATAAAAATCTTTTACCACTCCTTTGATTTCTTTATTTCCTTTGTAATCGATCGTAGTGCCTATTACCGGAGACCGGAGGCCCAACATTTTGATGGCCGCTTCATTCAGAATAATCGAATTTTTATTGGTTTCGTCGTTTTCCTTATAAAATTCGCCTTCTGCCAATTGTAATTTCAGCATTTCACATATTCCCGTATGGATACGGTATTCGTTTATGGTGTGAGAGGTTGTTTCTCCCAATAAAGAGATCCCTTGTCCGCTGGCTCCTCCCCCAAAGGTATGATGGGCCATGCTCACTTGTAAAATACCCGGTTTTTTCTCTAATTCTTGTCTGAAAGCATCATATTCTTGATGAAGGGTGCGACTCGTTCTTATTACCAGAACATTTTCGGGATTATATCCCAACGGCTGTTTTCGCAAGAAATTGATTTGACCTGTTACTACCAGGATAAAAGAAATAATAATGATGGATATCATGGCTTGAAAAGAGATAGAGACAGCGGTCAGTCGGCGTTTTGAAAACCGGACTTTTTTAGTCAGGATATCCAAGGTTTTGAATCTTCCCAAATAAAAAGTCGGGTAAGAAGCGGATAGAATAACCGTTACCGCAAATAGCAGTACGACGCAAAGAATAAAGATCGGGTTGTACAGCTGAGTCAGTTCAATTTCTCTGTTTATCAGTTCGGCAAAATAGGGAATACAAATGACAAGCAATACAAAGCCGATTACGAATGCGATGAATACAATAATCAATATTTCGGAAAAATATTGACGGATGATGTTGCCGAGGGTGGCTCCGTTCGCTTTCCGCACTCCTATTTCGAGCATGCGGGTTTCTCCTTGTGCAATAAATAAGTTAATGAAATTAATAACTGCCAATAACAGAATAAAAACACCAATTCCTATAAGTAATTGAACGAGTTGCATGCTGCTTCGTTTATCTAAAGTGCTTCGTGCTTTTGTTTTCAAATAAATATCGGTAAATTTTTCGGTTACGCCATAGCTTTTACCACCGAAACCTTTTAGGAATTCCTGTACCATAACGGTATATTCTTTTTCAATAGAAGTACGTACATCGTCTAGGGATACTCCTTCTTTTATCTTGTAAAAAGTAAAAAATTCAATGGACGGCCAAGTTTTAACGTCCTCGTCCATAGAGATTAACAGTTCGGCCCGGAAATGTGTGTGGGAAGGCCAATCTGCCATGACGCCGGCGATGGTATATTCTGTGTCTCCTAAATTCAAGGTTTTATTCATGGCTTGGTTACTTCCTCCGAAAATAATATTGGCGTATTTTTCGGATATTATCATCCTTCCGGGAACATTGAGCGCATCCTTACTTCCTTCCGGAAGTCGTACACTGAAGACGTCACAAAAACCGGGTTCGGTCATCAATGCCGGAATGTCCCGGTAATCTTGTTCTTCGTATTTCAGGTCTTGCTCCCCGCTCCCATAAATCTGAGTGGCAGCCTCTATTCCCGGTACTTTGAGGGGAATATCCGTCAGCGCTCTTCGTGTGGTAATGGGGAGGCAGTCTTCTTCCCCGCCCATCTCCATCACGGTATTTAGACTGATGATGCGATCGCTGTCCGGAATGTTTTTATCGTAGCTGAGTTCATTAATTGCGAAAAGAATCAACATACAGGATGATGCCAGTCCGACGGCTAAACCGATAATATTGATCCAAAGGAAAAAGCGGGTACGTTTATAAGCTCTTAAAATATTCATAATAATCTGATTTATTCATTAAAGAGTTTGTGCTTCTCAATCATTTTATGTAGAGTACCTCTATTTTTATGCCAAGAGAACAATTTGTTGAAATACAGAACATTATTAATGAACCGATTTTGTGGGGATGTAAAGTTATTTTACATTGGAAGTATGTTTTTTTACATTGTTGAATAAAAAGCGAGGCTGTTTCAAATTGGAGAAAGGGAAAAAGCGCTAAGGCGCGAAGGAAGAAAAGGAAAAATCCTAGAAAGGATTTATGCGGTTAGAGGGTGTGTCAAAAGACCGATTGTTCTTTGAATAAGTTACGGATGGTAAGTTTCGTCTCGGAGAAAGCCGAAGGGCTTTAACACGGATAACCCCGAGTGCAACTCGGGGTTATCTTTATTTTACCCCTGCCGGGGTAATTAATTGCAATTCGCCGCTCCGACGGGAAATAACCACACTTTTGACACATTCGGGTACAAATCCCCTCTCATACTAACCCCGGAGGGATAATAGCATCCGATTTTTGTAACTTCGCAGGGAAGTGCCTGGACTTTGTATACACCCTCCGTTGCCGGATTTTATAAGTTCAATCTGCGATTTTTGGGGTACTTTACATTATAGCTGATTTGGTAAGTCTTGGTTTCTCCCGCCGAGAAATCTTCTTCCCAAGTAATAACCCCTACTTCTTCTTTATTGAAACTGTAAGAAGATGTCTCTTCTAATAACTCCACTTCAATATTTTTTTGAGAAGAAATCGGATATTGTTCCTTTAATACCATTTTTATACTTCGGTTTCGGTTGTTTTTTACAGTTAACTTATAAGTAAAAACTTGCTTGATGTCGTTCCCCAGAAACTTGGTGCTGCTGTAATCTTTCATTTTTTCCCGTTTTACAATTATCCGTTTGTCGGCTCCCAAAGTCAAACTTAATGTTGCGGCTGTAGAAGCTGCGTCAATATAAGTTTCTCCCACATACGTGCCTTCATACGTTATATTGGCTTTTCCGCTCAATAGACCCAGTTTTTGCCAATCTTGTATTTCTGCCAGCAAATAAGTTCCCGGATCGAGTTTGGGTGCACAATAATATTGATAATCGGCAGCCACCTCTTTTACTTGTAACGGAATACTCTGTTCTTTTCCGCTTCCGGGAATAGAATAAGGCAGATCGATATTATAGACCAGATTCAGTTCGGTTTCGGCTTGAGTTACATAGTCATTCATGCTTTTTAATGTTACGTTGACCATTCCATCGGATTCTTTTACCAGTTCTTTGATCATATCGGGATCAAGAGATTCAATATATTCCAAATCCACCACTTCCCCGTCTACTACATACACCGGTTCATCCCCGGAGTTTCGGGAAGATGTCTCGGCCGCCGGTTTTTTCTTTGCCGGTTTTTGCGTATAAGAATAGGCATTTTGGGCTATTTCTATATGATATTCTTTCGGTATGGTAACAATCGGTTGAGTGTAA
>DAIQOU010000300.1:0-5953 GCA_036787725.1 Bacteroidales bacterium | reverse complement strand
CCCGGTTGGCTTCTAATATATTATTAATTGTAACGTTGTTATTTGCATTTCACCGAAGTTTGATGAGCGCTTTTGTATTGGCCCTGTTGATAAAAGGATTTCTTTCTCTTCCTAAGTTGTATAAATTTCGTATTGTAGTTATTTCCATATTAATTTCTATACCCACTCTTATTTTTGTAGGAAATCGGTTTGTAAATTCAAGAGCTTATATCGATATTACGGCAGTAGTGAGCGGAAACTTTACTGATGTGGATTTTGACTTATCGGATTTAAGAAATGCAACATTTACATTCCGGATGGCCCATTTGTATGAACGAGTAATGTATTTACAAGAGAGTACACGAACAAAATTATTGGGAGCGGGTCTTATTCCGGAAGATTCCAAAAGGATTGATAAAATGTTTGATTTTAAAACAGGTTTGTTGGAAGAGCTGACCGGCAGAACAATCCAAGTGGATACGGGAGATATTTCTTATTCTGTTCTTTTTTTGCGGTTGGGCTATCTGGGAACATTCCTGAACTTGCTTTTATTTATCTATTTGACGATCTTCTTTTATAAAAAGAGAGAGAATAAGTATGCGATGGCTTCTTTCTTATTTATGATCATTACTATTATTACCTCCTTTTTCTCTGCGAATTTATTATATCCCACTACTTTTCTGGTGCCTCTCATTACTTATAACATCATAAAAAAACAGGAAAATAATCAAAAGGAAACAGATCCGGAGATTGTATAGCATGAAAGAGAATATTAAAGTATCCATTATTACCCCTTCGTTCAATCAAGGTCAATTTATTGAATTTACCATAAAGTCGGTATTGAATCAAACGTACAAAAATATTGAGTTTATTGTGGTAGACGGAGGTTCTTCCGACAATACCCCGGAAATAATCAATAAATACAGAGATCGGATTGATATTGTTATCAGTGAAAAAGATAAAGGACAAAGTGATGCTATCAATAAAGGATTCCGATTAAGTACCGGAACCCTTGTAGGATGGATTAATTCGGATGATATTTTATATCCGGAATGTGTTGAAAATTTGGTTAAAGCATATTGTAATTTTCCCGGAGCTTCTGTTTATTACTGTCCCCGATTGGATGCAATCGATAAGGAGGGGAATGTATTATATACAAATCAACGTAATATTATCGGAAAAAAATATTTACTGACAACGTGTTATGATGTTAATCAACCTACTTCTTTTTATAATAATGAGTTGTTGAGACAAATCGATTATTTGGATGAGACCATTTATTATTGCATGGATTTGGATTTGTGGCTGAGGTTGCTCGATCGCGCGCCGATTTGCCCGATTTCCGATGAGCCTCAGGGAGCTATTCGAAAGTGGGAAGCTACAAAGACTGCAACCGGAGCATCTCTTTTCTTGAAAGATATCCGCAGCATTTTATTGAGAAATGGAGCCTCTTATTTCAGTCGAACTGTTTTAGATACTTATTACGGACAGTTTAAATGCGGGGTAAAAAATGTGTTAAAGAAAAGCGGTTTGAGATGAGAATTTTACATGCTATATTTTGTTTTAAGACCGGTGGATCGGAAACCATGTTGGCCGATATTGTAAACGAACAATGCAAAACGGAGGAAGTATGGCTGTTGGTGGTGAATGATGAAGTGGACCCGAACTTGTTTGCTTCTGTGGATAAAAGGGTGAAATTCCTCTTTTTGAAAAGGACACCGAAGAAGAAAATCAATCTTTTTTTTCATGGAGTCAGGCTGCAGTCTTTATTGGCAAAGATAAAACCGGATGTAATTCATTGCCATGATAATAATTTATTTCCTTTTTTCATTCGGTGGAAGAAAAAGACTTGTTTGACGGTGCATAGTGTTATTCGCACAGTCAAATATTTGCATAATTTTCAAAAAATATTTGCTATTTCCCAAACGGTTTATGATGATCTGAAGAAAAGGGCGGATATAGAGTCAACTATTGTATATAATGGTATTTTGATCGACGAACATAGGCAGCGTACCGATTATCGTTTGGAGTTGTCCGAATCGTTCCGTATTATACAGATCGGACGCTTGCATCCGTTGAAGGGGCAGGATACTACTGTAAAAGCAATAGCCCGATTGGCTCGGCAATACCCCGATTTATCGATAGAACTAACCTTTGCAGGAGACGGTCCTACGATGGAATACCTTCAACAATTGACTAAACAATTCGAACTGGAAAACCGGATTCATTTTTTGGGGCAGATTGATCGGAATAGAATTAAAGAAAACCTCTGCAATTATCATTTATTGGTGAACCCTTCCTTGACAGAAGGATTCGGACTGACCGTGGTGGAAGGATTGGCTGCCGGATTACCGGTGATAGCGAGTGATATTGAAGGTCCTAAGGAAATTCTGTCGGGTTTGCATACGGGTATATTGATCCAACCTCAAGATGAAGCCGAGTTGGCGGATAAGATTTTTCGGGTATGGGAGGCTTATAAAAACGGCACTGTGTTGGAGAAAGGATATACTATTAAGGATCGGGGCCTTTTGAGCAAGTTTGATTTGAAAGAGACTGCAAGAAATTATGTAAAGTATTATAAGGAATATTTCATTTCTCAAAAGTCAAGTATATGAACTATAAGATAGTAATCACCGGAGGAGCCGGCTTCATCGGTTCCAATCTTTGTGAGTTTTTTTTGAATCGCGGCCATCGGGTCGTTTGTTTGGATAACTTTTCTACCGGCCATATTCATAATATTCTTCCTTTGACAGCGAATCCTCATTTCAAGCTGATTGTAGGAGATATTCGGGATCCGGAAAAATGCAGTGAAGCTGTCCGCGATACCGATTATGTGTTGCATCATGCTGCGTTGGGCTCGGTTCCCCGTTCGGTTAAAAATCCGGCTTTAACGAATGAGGTAAATATAAGCGGTTTTCTGAATATGTTGATAGCAGCGAAAGAGGCCGGAGTAAAGCGATTTATTTATGCGGCCAGTTCTTCTACTTATGGCGATTCGGCTTCACTTCCCAAAGTGGAAGACGTGATCGGTAAGCCGTTGTCGCCTTATGCCGTTACGAAGTACGTGAATGAGTTGTATGCAGATGTTTTTCATCGATTGTACGGAATCGATTGTATCGGTTTTCGTTATTTCAATGTATTTGGAAGAAAACAGGATCCGGAAGGAGCTTATGCTGCCGTCATTCCGAAATTTATGAATCAACTGATCCGATACGAATCCCCTGTTATAAACGGAGACGGTTCGTTTTCTCGTGATTTTACTTATATCGATAATGTGTTGCAGATTAATGAACTGGCCATAATGGCCTCGGATGTAAAAGCACTGAACACGGTTTACAATGTCGCTTATGGAGAAAGAAACTCTTTGAACCAACTGGTGGGTTATATGAAGGAAATTCTGGCCGGGCATGATCCTGCTATTGCCGGAGTGGAGGTAATCAGGGGAGAAGAAAGAGTGGGAGATATTCCTCATTCGCTGGCGGATATAAGTAAGGCCAAACAACTGCTGGGATATGATCCGGAATATTCTTTTTATGACGGGTTACGTGAAACGGTAAAGTGGTATTGGGAAAACCGATAAAACGAGTCGTTAAAAGTCGAAAGATTTTAGGGAGGAGAAACACTAATCCCGATTCATTCGAAAATAACTTCGGATAAATCGGGATTAAAGTTTATAAGAAATAAAGAATACAGATACTTTAATGCTTTCTCCCCTTCGCGCCTTCTTTCGCGCTTTCTCCTTTTTATCTGCGGATAACGGCGTTGCCGAGAAATTTTTTAATTAGCAGATACTTTATAGGTGTAGTGTTTTTCTCCTTCCGAGAGTTTAATGATGAATTGTCCGGAATACGGGAAGGGACGTACGTCGTCGCCGGAAATAAAATCCGAATCAACCAACCGACCTTGTATATCTACTATTTCTACCCGGGTACGATACTTTATGTTTTGAAAATAAAGGTATTGCCCCGATATATATGCTTTTGGTTGGTCTGCTTGGTTTTCTTCTATACCGCTATCATCGGTTAGGACAATAGTAAACGTAACAGATCCGTCGTTTTCATTAAAGGTAATGTCGGTAATCTCAATTCCGGAGGCTGTACCGTCCCATGCAACCAGACTCGGAAATGTTTTATCACTCAACGAATTGATTTCTTCGAAAGGATAGGGATTGCCGGCCGGAACATAATAATCGTAATTGGCTCTCAACAGATCCATGCATTGATGGTCTCCTATAATGTTAGGGATTTTGGCTTTCCATAATTCAGCAGGGCTTACCCTATACGGATTGCCTCCATAAATAATGTCCAGATTGGCAGTGGTGGTAGAATCGATATGATAGACAAACAAGCCTTCGCCGGGATAAGCCCCATCCCAGTTGCGTTCGACTCCGGTATTTCGGGGAGTACGGGCTTCAAAAATAAAATATTCGTTTTCGGTAGCGGTAGGCAAAATATAACCGGTGTTGGTGGAAGCGAATGCCGGTAAAGTAATGGTTTGAGGTTTGTCCGTCACCGTCAGTATCTGTGGACTGATCCACCCCAACATTTTCCGTTCCATGGTTCCGTAATAGGGGGGTGTTTTTCCGTTATTCAGATAGGTGCCGTAAGACATAATGGACCAATATCCTACATCTGCAATTCTCCCATTGATACCCCCGTCTGCATCATAGAATTCGGGAAGTCCCAGGATGTGACTGTACTCGTGAATGAACAATCCGATTCCCATCGGTTCCTGAGTTCCGTTCCTTAATTCGGAAGTACAAGCATATCTGACGACTTGAACTCCATCAATAGTTAGATTCTCTTCTTTAATGGACGATTGATGAGGCCAGATTGTGTTTGGGTCTATTATAACTCCCTGTGGTTGATCTCCTTGATTGTATCCTGCATAAAGAATAAATACATAGTCAACAGCGCCATCGTTGTTTACATCATAATCGGCAAAGTTTATGTCCGGTCGGGCAGCTTTCAACGCATTGCAGGCATCGACTACCATTTGTTTCGGATTTTTATCTCGATAATTGTTTCCTCCGTCTTCTCCGTAAAATGCCATATCTTCCGGTAATTCCACCGGGCCGAATACATCAAATTCCGGAACAAATGCACCCACGGAGTTATCCAGGTAATAATCCCGCACGCTTCCGGTCATTCCATAGTCCGAATAGTTCGGCAGATTCAGTATATCTGTGAATGTTTGTTGGGCATCGTTGACCGAAAACTTCACATCTTTGAAGTTTGCCAGGATTATTAACCCCTTGGAGTTTTCTCCGGGCAAAGCGGAAGAAGACCTTAATCCTACGGTTTCCGATTCCTTCAGGCGTTCTTCAATGACGGTATTGAATGCGGGAGCCATAATCTTTTCTTTGAATAAAGGAGAATCCGAACGAATGGCATCCGCAGGCAGATTCTTTAATCCTTCGGACACTCTTACTTCTCCCGGGATCAATTGATTCTGATCGTTAATTACCGCATAGGTGTAATACCCGTGCGTGTTTTGCAGAGTGATATATCCGTCGGCGGTTTCGATATAGTGAAAATATTCATCACCTCGCATGCGAACCGTGATTTCTGTTCCGTCCGGTTGTTGCACTTTCACGGGAAAAGGATACGCCGGTGCAGCCACGGTTCCCGAAACCAAGCCCATACAACTGATAATGCATAGTATTAATTTTCTCATACGTTTCATAATTTATCATTTAACATTCACCGGTAATCATTCATATCGGCTTTTTTTATGTAAATATACCATTTGTAATAATATTATACAATAATCGTTCCAAAATAAAATCGGTTTAGACGTGATTTTGTCGAATGCTTTTTCGTTGAGACAGAGGAAGGTAGAGTGACGAAAAAGAGATCAAGATCTTTTCATCATTTGCACTTGATCTCTTTTCCGGCTGATCAAGTTCTCTTTTTCGTTTGATCAAGATCTCTTTTTCGAGATGTCCCGATCTTTTTTATATTCTTTATAAGTT
>DAIQOU010000299.1:0-5972 GCA_036787725.1 Bacteroidales bacterium | reverse complement strand
AGGGATGATTTCAAAGCTTTATTTCAAACCGGGTCCATCCGTTTTCGGAAAAGAGGGAAAAAGACGTATAATGATTCCGCAGTATTTCACGGACAACCATTAATCCGATCCCTTGACCGAAAGGTTTTGTGGAGAAGAAAGGAATAAACAGGTTATCCGCAGTATCTTTCGCCAGTTCGGGGCCGTTGTTATGAACAGCAACCGACAATGGTTTTTCCCGGGTAATAATGCGTATTTCTCCGTTATTTCCTATGGCTTCGTAAGCATTTTTTATGACATTTACCAGCACTTGTTCGAATTGTATGGCATCCAACCGGGCCATACACTTTCCCGGCGACAGTTGCAAAGTAAGTTGAATATTCCTTTTTCGGCATTCGATTCCGGTAAGGGCTTCTACCGATCGGGCGAGTTCATTCAGATCTACTCGGGTAATATGAGGTTCGGGAATTTTTATCACTTCGGCGAAGTTGCTCACAAACCGCCCCAGATGCCCGCATCTCTCAAAAGAAGCATCCACTGCCGGCAATACATCCGAAAAAGATTCGGGTTCATTTTCTTTCAATATGTCGGATATCACATTTAAAGTAGAGCCGATTGCCCCGACCGAATTATTTACTTCATGAGCAATCATGCGTATCACTCCTTCATACGATTTTTTCTCTACCCTCAATAACTCTTCCGTCAATTCTTCAATCAATATAAAAGGATGATCAAATCCCCGATCAATAAAAGAAGAACGTATACAACGGTAAGCGGTTATTCCCGAATCACGGACAACGACATTATCTCCCGGATTCAAGCCGGCTAACGTTCGGGCGAGGCTTACTCCCAAGTCCTTCAGTCTCTTTCCCCTGACGGAACTCAAGTCTTTAATATTCAGCAATTTTAATCCGGCAGGGTTTATATCCGTTATGTATTCATCAAAATCCAAGATAATTACCCCTTGAGGCGAAGCGCCGATCAACAAATCCAGAAAATGATTTTTTTCCCTTACGCGGAGCCGTTCCTCCTTCAAGCTGTCCATCATTTTATTAAAAACAACAATCAATTTATTGGCTTCCGTATCGTAAACCGGTCGTAACCGGGTGGAGAAATCCTGTTCTTTTAAAAGTTCCATGCCGTCTGCTATGATTTTGTAGGGTCTGATTAATCGACGGTATAAGATAATAAACAATACAACAGCCAATAAAGCAGCTCCCTCCACTATAAAGAACAAGCGAAGATCCGTTTCCCGGAACCAAATGCCCAACAAGATCAACGCTCCGAATACGATTGCAACCAAGAAAAAAAACAATACTTTCGATTTCATTCCTTATGATAGCTTATCTCGTATTTTTCCAATCTCCGGTACAATGCCTGCCGGGTAAGCCCGAGTACCAATGCCACTTTAGACAAATTATTACCATAGAGAGACAAAGCTTTTACAATCATATTCTTCTCCAATTCTTCCAAAGGCAACACCGAATCCGGCAAATTCCCGGGCGAATAAGCGCTTTCGGCATACAGGTCTTTAAAATCACGGTCGGATATGACAGACTTGCCCGAAACGAGCAGGGTCCTCTCCACCAAATTTTTCAGTTCCCTAATATTTCCCGGATAAGGTAATGACTGAAGGAAAGTGATGGCGTCGGAACTCACTTCGATATTTTCCCATCCGTTCAAGAGGATTTGCTTTTTCACGAAGTGATCCACCAGCAGAGGAATATCCTCCGGTCGTTCCCGCAACGACGGAATACGTATGGAGATCAAATTAATTCGATAGAACAAATCTTCACGAAAAGTACCTTTTACTACCATATCGGACAGGTTTTTGTTGGTAGCGCTGATAATTCGGACATCGGCATGTTTGGTTTTGCTGTCTCCCAATGATTCAAACGTATGGTCTTGTAAAACCCTCAACAGCTTTACCTGACAGGCGGCTTCCAACTCTCCTATTTCATCCAGGAATATACTTCCTTTATCGGCTAATTCAAATCGTCCGATGCGATCGTATTGAGCATCTGTAAAAGCTCCTTTTTTGTGTCCGAACATTTCGCTTTCAAACAACGACTGAGAAATGCCTCCTAAATTTACCTTCACAAAAGCTCCGTCTTTCCGTTTACTGTTTCGATGAATGGCTTCTGCAATTAATTCTTTTCCCGTACCGCTCTCTCCGGTAATCAATACCGGCGCATCGGTCTTTGCTATACGGCCGATGGTATTGAATACATTTTGCAGCAAGGCCGACTTGCCGATGATATTTTCGTCCCGGAAGACAATCGTATCCGGTTGCTCTTCTTTCTTCTTGTTTTCGTTTAATTGTAAAGCGGTCCGGATGGTATTTATCAAAGACAAATTATTCCAGGGTTTAGTAATAAAATCAAATGCCCCGGCCCGTATTCCTTTTACAGCCAAATTGATCGACCCCCAAGCCGTGATCAATATGACCGGCACCTCGGGACAAAATATCTTGGTTTGCCTTAAAAGAATCAATCCTTCTTCTCCGCTTGTACCTTGACTGTAATTCATATCCATAAGGATCAGCCGGGGTGTTTGCTTCCGGATAAATTCAATGGCTTCTTTAGGATCGGAAACGGATTCAACTTCATAACCCACACGCTTGAGAACCAAGGTCAAAGAAGATCTTACCGCACTGTCATCATCACATATTAATATCATTATTCCATTCTCCTTTGTTATCTTATTGCACTATCAAGTAAAAATAGTGAATTTGTTTTTAATTAAACGCCCCAAGCGAGTATTTATAACTTTTTATCCTATTTTACCGAACTCTTAACCGTTAGTCTGTCAATTGATTGTAGTCGATCGTCAGTTTTTCGTTCGTTAAAAAATCATACAACGTCAGTCCTCTTATTTGATAGTAATAAGACCAAAGTAAGAACATTTGATTAATGTAATCCCGGCGAGCCTCATCCTTTGCAATTTGAGAGTCGTTCAGATTTAAAATGTCCAGTTTACCCAAGATGAATGCTTCAATGGAAGTCTCATACCGTTTTTGGGCTATTTCATCCGTTTCTCGTGCCAACCGGAGTTGTTCCGGTTGGTTATTAAAATATTGCACCTGTAAAAAGATATTCTGATTAAAATCCATTTTTTCTTTTTCGATGCCGGATTGTACCACTTCCCGGTTTGCCTCCGCCACTTTCACTTTTCCCTTTCCTTTCCCCCAATCCAGAATCGGGATCCGAATGCCTACGGTAGCTACCTGATCATTTCTCCAATTATGATTATTAAATACATCTCTGAAACGATCCTCTTGCCCCGACATTCCGAAAGATGCAAATAATTGAATGTCCCACCGTTCCGCTTTTGCTTGGCTCACCTCCCTTGAAGCTTCCAACATGCGCTTTCGGATGTTTTGAGTAAAAGAATTATTCTCCAATGCCAATTCAATTACGACATTATAGGATAATTGAGGAATATCGCTCATTATAAATTCAGGGATGACCGGTTCCAATACGATGCCTTCTCCCCAACCCAGAAAAGAACGTAACCGGAACATCCGGGAATCGAGAGAAGTCCGAGCATTGGTTAAAGAGGACTCCATCCGGAGTAAAGAAGATTTCATTTGTAATAAATCCACATTGGAAAGGCGTCCCATCGTATGTTGGGCTTCTGCGACCTTATACAATTTCCGGGCATTATCCCGATTTTGTTTTGCCATGTCAAGATTGATACGTCCCAACAATAAATTGAAATAATATTCAATAGTCGTAAGCGCTATTTCTTCCCGAACACTTATTAACTTTTTGCGTGCCTCCGTATATTTCACCGGCTCTATGCGTTGGAGCCATTTGACACGATTGAACCCAAAGATCGGTTGCTCGAAACGGATCTTTGCCGGAATAGACTTATAATGAGTCGAAGCATTGGCTCCGTTCTGTCTCAATCGTTCCAAACTGCTTTCGATCATCAGTTTTCCTCCTGTCAGCGGGATATTTTGATTGATGGAAATCGTAGCATCCATTTTATTGTAATTATTACTGACATAACTGTATGAACCGTCCGGGTTCTGAATCGCATTGTATGATTTTGAATAATGCGGCAGGGTGGCATCTATTATCACCTCCGGTAATAATTCGGTCTTATAAGTCCTGTATTCCCAATAAGCAGATATATATTCATTTTTGGCCGCGATAGCCTCTACCGATCTTGAAATTCCGGTTTCAATAGCCTCATTCAGACTGATAATAAGTGTGTCTTGTGCCCGGGAAGCCGATAGAAACACCCAAAAAAAAGACATTAAAAATAAATATGTTTTCATCAACCGGTAAAAATTAGGAAAATATTCTGTTATTCATTATGCAATGCCTCTGCCGGTTGTGTATCGGAGGCTTCTTTTGCCGGATACCACACGGCAATAAACGAAACACCGGCAATAAAGAGAAAGGTGATCAGAAAATTAATTATATTTTGTTCAAATCCGATACCCCAAACCCCTTTATTCACAGTGGGTATACCCAATGCTTGGATGATTTCCGGACTTCCGACACTCAAACAAATGCCGGTTCCGACTACAGCAGCAATGATCAGCAAGAATAATGTTTCCGCAATAATCATCCCTTTTACCTTTCGTTTGGAAGAGCCAAGCGCTATACGCAGGCCTATTTCGCTGCATCGGGATTGGGCACGAAAACGAAAACTGCCCAATATTCCCAAAAATATATTCACAACCAAGAAAAAGGTGATAGCATACACGCTGTTCAGTCGAGCGCTCACTCCCCAGTAATCCGCTTCCAGGTCCCTTCTTTCTTTTATGGAACTTACAGAGGACAGATAATAAGGTCCGATAAAAAGTTGTTCACGCATCTCCTCCATGAACTTATCGGCAAAATTCTTATCGGCTTCGGGATGGACCCGGATGGTAATTTGATTGCGGCTTAAGTTTACATCTTCTTTTTTCAACGGATGAATGTTATTGCTGAAATAGGGCTCATAGAAACTGTCTTTTATCTTATCGGTAATTCCTATCACTTTATAGTCCGCTTTTGTTGCATCCCAATCATGACTATAACGTAATGTATGAACCTCATCAATAGGGATCGGAGAATCGTTCTCATAAGAACCGCCAAACAGATCCTTTCGAATGGGGCTTATGACTACTTCCTTTTCGGCAGCATGATCTTTCCAATCAAATATGCGTCCCCGGCGAATATTCATTTTAAATACATCAAAAAAATCGGAAGTAACAAATCGTTCTCGTATCGTTTGGTGAACAGAATCTTCATTAATAAGGTATCCACTCCACCAATTGTATCCCCCGTAGGGAGCCGAGGCGTTTGAGAAGGCTACGTTTTCTACTCCGGGATAACGCATAACTCTTTCCATAAAGGTCATAGCTGCCCCGTACCTATCAATTTCTCCGGCATCCGGATCAGACGGTTTTTCTTCCATTTGAATCATATAAACATGGTTTATATCAAACCCGGACGGAGCGTGATAACTTCGAACCATGGTATAAATATAATCGCAACAGAACCATAAGACACAAAAGACAATGATATATTCCAATACTAACCAAACGTTTTGTCTGCGTTCGTTCCAAATAATCTTAAAAATATGTTGTATCATGATTAATTGTCATTTTGATTTAGTGAATTTACGATGGACATCCGCGATGCCCGGTAGGCAGATAATCCGGCTGAAAGCAGATTAAGTAATAAGCAGGCAATGAAAACTGCAATAAATACGGGAAATGAGATCAACACATTCCCCGGAACAGCACTTCCGGACGGCACCTCCAGGAGCCAGTTTCTCAAAGACAATACTGCTATATAAGAAAAAATCAATCCGATTATTCCGCCAATGAGGGAAGTGATCATGTTTTCACACAACACTTGCATGAGAATTGTATGTTTCTTTGCTCCGAAGGCTTTACGAATCCCGATTTCGGCAATACGCTTTTTAATTCCGGAAAGACTGAAACCCGAAAGGTTAAGAGCAGGGATCAGAAGTAAAATCAGAAAAATGAA
>DAIQOU010000298.1:0-5973 GCA_036787725.1 Bacteroidales bacterium | reverse complement strand
AAATATAGATAACCCCGAGTGCAACTCGGGGCAGTAAGGCTCCCTGCTAAAAGAACCCCGAAGCGGGTTCAACCCCTTTCAGGGTTGATGTGAACAGGGTATCCTCTCTTCCCCGGGTTGTACCCGAAGCTATACGAATCACAGCCCTTCGCGCTTTTTTCGAAACGAAACTTACTCCAAGAACGCTTGGACTTTTGATACCCTTTGAAGGATGATAAGATATTGAATAATAGAGCAATAATGTTTTATTCAATATAAACTCAAATAGTATAGTAATATTCCATGAAAAAATAAAAAACGTATGGCAAAAAGTATTTTAAGTAAAAGACCGGAAGATTCCGAAGTAAAGGCGCTGGTATATGTAGCGGGCGGAAGCGACCCGATATTGTATAAAACATTGCATTTGAAGCAATCTTATTTTGATCATCATTGGTTTGATATCGAAATGGATCATGCCGCATTGGGAAAATTGTTTGATAATCCGGAAAAACAGATGGAATTGACGGGAGAGGATGTGATCATCGAGATTCATCAGGCCGATTCGGGCGATTATTATTCATTCTTGGGAGTCATTACGGATGTGAAAATTGCCGGTGCCGACGGGTTGAACGGAACCATCCGCCTGATCGGCGCTTCCCGTACCATCCTGATGGAGAGAGGCCGGATGTTGCAAACTTACAGTGACCTGAAGTTGGAAGAAGTCTTGGAGGAAACAAAAAAAGGAATTGTATTGGATGCTTATTGCAAACCGATCTTTCAGGATAAAGTGGATTTTGCTTTGCAATATTACGAATCCGATTTTGAGTTTGTTCGCCGGATGGCTTCTCAGTATAAAGAAATCCTTTTTTATTCGGGCGACGAATTGATCTGGGGACAAAGCCGGAATTGGGAAACGGAAACCTTGATCTACGATGTCGACCTGGATTATATGGAATTGAGTTCCCGGTTGGTTCCGGTGGCGTATACGGATTATTTTGATGATCATAAGAGCAAAGAACGGGATAATTACGAAAAAAACATCCATACACCCGAATACGGAGGTCCCGACTTCAACGGGATTGTGTATCAACAGGCAGCCAAGATGAACAAAGCGCGGAAACCGTATTCGCCCTTGGACATAGGAGATATTAATCCCGGATTGGTGGAAATGTTTTCCCAACAAAAACACAACAGCGATATCAACAAGTTGGTTGTGTTGAAAGGCAAATGCAAGATCGGTTATGTAAAGATCGGCAGGACGGTGGCCATCCAAATGCCCGACAATTCGGAAGTCAATAAAGATTTGGGTGAATATAAAATTCTGAAAGTAAGTCATTTTGTAGATGAAGTCGGCCACTATTCCTGTGAATTTGAAGCCTCTAAAGATGTGTTGAATATGGTGCCTTTTCCGGAAATCCGGGTGCCTGTGGCCCAACCCTTGGAAGCATTTGTAACATCGAATACCGACCCTCTGAAGCTGGGCCGGGTACAATTGCAATTTCCTTTCGAGAAAAAGAAGTGCCACTACTGGTTCCGTACGATGTCGCCCGAAAACGGCGGACTGAAAAAGATCGGAAAAGAACAGAGTCGGGGAGTGCACTTTGTTTTGGAAGAGGGCGATCGGGCTCTGATCTCTTTTCTTCAGAACGGCAATCCGAATTTCCCGTTCGTTTCGGGAAGTATGAAAGACGGCTTCAATACCAAATTCGGCGGCGAAAAAGGAAATCACGTGAGGGGGATTTGGGATAAGGCGAATAATCATATTGAGTTCAACAGCGGAGGAGGAATCATGCTGAAGGATAAGGCCGGGAATTTTACTCATCACGATGGAGGTGATTTCATATTGATGAGTGCCAATGACCATATTAAATTGACTAACGGCAAATGTATTATTGAAATGCAGGGAGAGAAGATTTGGATTTATGCTCCGGAGGAAATAGCCATCGAATCGAAAACCATCGGTATATTGGCTTCCGATCTCCTTGAAGTACGAGGAAAAAAAGCTCCGACTAAAAAAATGATTGTCAGTGCACAAAATGAGATTACGGTTTCCTCCAAAGATCAATTGACCGTTTCTTCGACCAATGAGGCTACTTTTGGCAGTAAGACTGCCAATATAATCGGAGAAAAAGAAGTGAACATCGGAGGGACCAAAGTAAATATCAACAGTAAATAGATCGGAATTGAATATAAAATGATTTTTATAAACGATAAAATTTAACTAAAAATGGCACAAATAATATTGGATGATCTTCCTTATGAAAAACGGATTGCCTATTTGCAGGAACAAGCCAACAAAAGGGCATTTATCGAAGAGTTAAAAACGTTTGCCAAAGAGGGAGAAACATACTTATATAAGTTAACGGTGGAGGGTACTGCACGAGTCCAAACGCTTAAAAGCGATTTCGGAATCACGAGTATGCATGAATTGACCTTCGTCGGGTTGGATGCGGAGACAGGTCGATTTCGGTTTATTCTCAAAGAGTTGTCTTATAACTTGGATAAATATGAAGATCCGGTAGTGGTTCAGATTATTGAGATGAGTAATATGATAAGTGAAATTTATCAAGAATTAGATTTTTATACAGATCGCTACGGAAACCTGAAAGCGATCAATAATCGAGAAGAAATTCGAAAAAGATGGGATAAAGTGAAAGAATACCTGACTTATAAACACCCGTTGAGTTCGTATGAAATCATTTTGACCAAAGAAAAGGAAATGGCCAAGCCGGAATTGGAAATGAATAATATTCGTTTCATTCATTTTATTCATATGTTTTTCATGCAATTCGGGAGGTATGAAGAAATCGGTGAGTTTGAAGTGAATGATCAAGATCGTTTCGGTTCGGGAGTTCCTTTTCGGGTGCGTATGAAATATAAGACCCGTAAGGAAGACGACAATAAAATACATCGACATATGGAAGGTTATCTCCTACACGACCCCGAAGTTATTAAGGCACTGAGTCGGGCCGTAAAAGATCCGCATGCAGATGTGGTTTATAAAACGAGGGCCGATTATCACGGTATCGGCAATCGGATTGAGGAAGCCAATTTCAGCTTTGAAGAAAGGATAGGTGAAAGTCATCATATGTACAGTCATTTGAACCTTAAATTAGTGACGGAAGATGGAAAATGAAGAACAATATCTTACCGAGAAGCATTATCTGGTATGTACTAAAGGGATTATGCCGAAACGGTTGTGTGTCGATACTCAACATTATACCCGTTTCAGCGGGGACAAGGCCGCTACGGCTGCCGATTTGCAAAAGACGAATGTATTTGTATGTGTGGGCAGTGTGGCTTTTGCTGCCGGAGCAGCCGTAGGGATTGCCTGCTGTTGCGTTCCCGGGCCCGGTTGGGTGTTGGCCTTGGTCATTGCGGCCATACTGGCTGCGGCTGCCATTTGGGGAGTGATCAAATGTCAAAAAGCCGCTCCTACCCGTATATGGGATCCGTCTACTGTTTCTCCTGTTTTGACCATTCATACCGATATGGGACAACAGCCGGCTCTGATGTTGTCTTCCGTGATGATGTGTCCGCAAGAAGGAGGAACCATTACCGCCAAAGAAACGCTTTGGGAAGCTTGGGGCACACAAGCCCTGACCAATTTGGGGCACTTGGTGGATTTTGCTTTCGGTTTTCTTGTGGGGCGCGGTGCTGGTGCGATTGCCGGGGAAGGTATTGCCGCTTACGGAACGGCTTCGGCCGGAGGTTCGGCTTTTTCGACAGCCGTAGGTACGGGTTTGCGTACGGCCGGCCGTAGTTTTTGGCAAACGGCCAAGAAGGAGTTGATTTCTCAATTCAATCCTTTCGGGAGTTGGAAAGGCCGTTCTTGGATTTGTAACGCATTGCGCGGTTTCGGGTTGGTCGGGGCTTATTGGAATCAGTGGAATATTTGGTCGGATGACGAGAAAAGTCTTCTCGAGAAGATTGAGGCAAGCAGCGTGAGTTTAATCTTGGATGTTTTTGCGGCCAAAGGTATGACGTTGGTATGTTTTCCCGCAGGAACTAAAGTGCATACGCAATGGGGCTTGGCCGACATCGAGCGATTGGAAGAAGGGGTTCCCGTCTTGACATACAACGAAGAAACGGGTGAGAAAGAATATAAACCGGTATTGAAAACTTCCCGCCGGATGACGCAACACATGTGCGTGGTTGAACTTTCGAACGGACAGAGTTTGGAAGTCACTCCCGAACATCGCTTTTTTTGCGGCGGCGAATGGGTTCCGATCGAAGAGTTGGAAGTCGGAAGTACTTTGCAAACGAGAAATAATGAGTATTTGGTCATTGAAAATAAAACAATTGTTTTTAAGTTTGTAGAGGTATATAACCTCGAAGTGCAAGATAATGAAAATTATTATGTTACGGAAGAGGGGGTGTTGGTGCATAACGGGTATAAGGATGAGTTAAATACTAGAAATAATGTTGCAAGGGGAGATGCTGGAACTTATCAATCTAGGACTGTGGGGGATGTAGAGTATCATGTACAAGGAGGAGGAGAATCAGTATGGGCTGATGGTATAGATGATGCAACAAATTTTGTGCAAGATGCTAAATATGTTGGTAATGCACAAAGAAGTCCATTTATTGAAGGTTCCGATTGCCCACCTTTTGTTAGGGAGCAAATTTTAGATAATTTAGACGATGAATTTTACAGATATTCTCAAGTAATCAACGATCCGTCAAATCCAATAGAAGGATTAGAAGTTATTACTAACAATGAAAATGCAGTAACAGTTTTTGAAGATTTAATGAATACCCACAATATTCCCGGAAATGTTACAATTAAAAAATGATATATTATGAAACTATTTATTTCCCCAACCCATGAAGTAACATGGAAAATCAATGTAGATCAATTTTTATTGAATTTAAAAAAAATTTATTCCAATGTAGATATTCATTACATTGATAATGAAAAAAGGAAATATTTATGTGATTGGAATATAAAAGTAGATATATTCTATTTGAATGGCTTTTTGAGTAAAAACTTAAATTCTGTAGTGTTTGATACAAATTCACTTATTAAGGCAAAAGAATTTATTCTTTTGGTAAGAAAATCAATGCCTCAAGAAGAGGAAATTTTAATCTATGATGAAAATTTCAATAAAAGCGTAGTGTTAGATTCTGAATTAAATATTGAAGAACTGGAAGATTATTTTAATCTGTAAAGTTGAAAAAATAATACGAAAGATTACTTAGCTAATTATGCCTTCTCGTATTGTAATTTCTCTTTTATAATTTATTTACAGATATTTGAAAGGATTGTGTTTTTGAACTCTATTTTTTAGAAATGATATCCCTATACGAAAATGATTAAATGTAAGAGGGCCTTGTTGAAATGGAAAAAATGTGTGGAACTCTTCCCGGTTGGAGCGGTGAGGATAAGAACCGGGTGTTATGGAATATAAATGAGGTCAAGGATTATGAAGATTTTTTAAGAATAAAGAAGTTGAAAGATCTCTGAAAGAGTAGACATTAATTTGATTTTGAGAAACTAACCCCGGCTTGAATGATTTATATTTCGTTCAAGCCGGGGTTTATTCTCAGTTTCTTTTACTTAGCGCACTTATCGAACACGTCTCTCAACTCGCGAATACGGAAAATATAATCGGAAGTTTGGTTGTGAATCACATCTGCTTTTCCGTTGGTGGCGAGATGCAGATGGGTGACGGCATGGATGTAATCCAACATGATTTCGTCCAACTCTTGGGCAAGTTCTTGCGGACAAATGCTTGTTGTGAGCAGCTCTTCTACGGGAGCCAAGTTTAATCTTTTGTTCATTTTGGTAACGTTTTAGGAATAAATAAAAACCCTGCTTTAGGTGTCCTATGCTCGTTACCAAGCACCGGGGTGTTTCCACACACCGCACCATTGCAGGGCATAATTTTTCTTTTGTTCATTTTGGTAACATTTTAGGAATTACAAATATAGTTATTTTTGGAGGAATAATCGTTATTTTTTATACTGAATTCAGTTTGAGAATATGTAAAT
>DAIQOU010000297.1:0-5977 GCA_036787725.1 Bacteroidales bacterium | reverse complement strand
TCAAGGGGTCAACTCCGCCTTGGCGCACGGGGTCAACGCACACTGGATTTTCCATAACCGTTGTTATACGGATTTCCCGCGGAGTACATTCTAAGCCTTTTCGCATTCTGCCAATTTTCAACGTAAGCCGCAAAATAAACGTTTGTAAGAGAATATTCCAGATAACCGTTTTTATCGATCCCTATTTCGTAATCCAAGAGACTTTCGACCGGTTCGGTATGTCTCAGTATTTTGTTCCCGTCAACGTATTCGGACAGATTGTACCAAACTGGACGGTAATAATACGGTTCGACCTCCGAGCTGGCTTTATACTTCACCCCCGTCGTGTATCTTATATTCAACCTGAAACCGATATGGGAATCGGAATCGGGGATATAATAAGTTTTCTTTTCGCCTCCGGCGGTTTCGGTTCTTATCTTTCCTTTGTTTTCGAAAACTTCCGGCGCATAATTTCCGTTTTCCGTTGCATCGGGATCCGAAGTGTCCGCAATCGCAACCGTTCTCATGTAAGCGATTGTGTTGACGTCGTAATTCTTGAAAGAAGTCGCTTTAAAGTCCCAATCTCTTTTTTGGTCCTGAATGTTGGCCCTGTTGAGGAATCCCGAAATAAAGAGATTATCCAACCCTCCCGAGTCGATGAAGTTGGATTTTACTTCGCACCCGGCATCTTTGAATATTTGAAGGAACAGGGCTTTTGCCGAGATAAAAGGATGATAATCGTAAATCGTCATCGGCCTTTCTATTACCTTTCCCGCTTCCCGATAAGAAAACGGAGCCCTTACCACGGGAAACCACTTTAGAAGATCGGAGTTCCACGAGTTTAAAAGATGTTGTTCGGTGTAATATTGATTGAATTGCAGGTTGATTTCGGAAAGGAATTTTTCGGATGCTTTAATTGCCCATTCTTTTCCCGCTCCGATAATTTTGAAATGGTGCCAACTTGCTTTTCGGTAATTGATTTCGGATTTTACGAGCCTGACCATTCCGGAACATACCGTCCATGTGTCTTCTTCGAGCTCCCCGAAATGCCCCTGTTGATTAAAAAGCTCGGGGTTGTGCGTGTCTGATATCAGCCCCAATATATCCCTGTTCGGAGGGGTGTCGGGCACTTTGATCGTAGTTGTAAACCCTGTTTTTTCCGCATCGATTTCGGTAATCGATGACATTGTAAAAGTAATCGCCACCCTCGTTCTTATATCGAAGTCGGGAATCTGTTTGTGATTGATTTTTAATATCATAATATTCCTGAATCAGTTGTTGAACCTCTTTTCATTCCTTTTTGCGTCTGTGTTATATCGCTTTCATTCACAAAGAATCTTGTGTTGTCGAGTTTTTTACCGACAATTGTGTTAATGAGTTTTATTACCTGTTTTTCGTCCATTCCCCGTTGAAGGTTGGCCTTTTCGAATCTTGAAATTGCACTTTCGGGAGTGGGAGCGGGATACCGGTTGTCCGCTCTTCCTGCGGTGTTTCCGACAATTCCTCCCGAAGCGAATCCGGGGACGCCTGCTGCACGAAAAGCGGGGGCCCCTCCGAGTTTTTTTTGTTGTTCTTCGTTCAATACGACTTCTCCCGTTTTGAGCGTTGCAAAAAGATTGTCTCCGTTTGCGGCTTTGATTTTGAATCCGTCGCTTTCTTTGACGATGCCGGGTTTTACTCTTTTGACTTTCCCTCCTTCGGCGAATTGCTGCGCGTTGATCTTTGCCACGTTTAACATGGTGGTAGCCGTAAGCGCTGCGGTCATTACGGCCCCGAGGATCGCATTTATTCCCGCCTGTGACCAAATCCTTACTATACCGAGTGCAAGCTCCATGAAGGCTTGTTTTTTCTTGATTCCCTTTTCTTTTTCGAAGGCCTGTTTTTCGATTTCGAGCTTTTGGTTTTCGTATTTTTGTTCAAGCTCGTTTTTCTTGTTGTTGTAAGATTCCTCGGAGATGATCCCTTTGGATTTTCTTTGTTCCAACGATTCCAATTCCTTGCTTTTTGCTTTTTCAAGCTTGTCGGTTTCCTTTTTGAGCCACTGTTCGTTGCTTTGAAGCTGCATATCGGAAAGAATGGAGGACACTTCGCTTGCGAGTTGAAAAGCCTTTTCCTTGATCGCTTCAATGTCGGCATCGTCAAGCCCGAGGGCTTTTGCAAGCGGGGAGGTTCTTCTTTCGTTTACGGAAAGGACTTCTATCTCGTCAAAGAGAGTCTTGAGAAGGGATTTGTAACGTTGTATTTCATCCTCGGACAAAGTACCGTTCTCCATTCTCATTTCCATTTCTTTTTTGAGAAGCGCAAACTTGTTTTGAGCGTTTTCAAGATCGAGTTTGGACAACTTGCGCTCTTTTTCCGTTTCGTTTGAAATCGTGGCGTTTATGATCTCTCTTTCGGTTTCGTAATTCCTTTGAAGCTTTACCCGCTCTTTTTGAATCTCCTTGTTTATCTTTTCGTCAAGGAGCCTTTGTTTTTCGGCAATGACGGACTTCGTAAGCTTCAGATCCTCCGTATTGAAATCCTTGGATTCCTTCAGCCTTTCGGAGTAGGCTTTTACTTCTTCGAGGGTATAACCTTCCAAAAGTTTCTTTTTGTCGTAATACAGTTTTTCGGACGCTTCCTTTTCGGCTTTGTTGTAGGCTTGTGTCAGATCGGCAATTGTTTTGTCTAATTCGGGATCGGATTCGACATTGTTTTTCTTTTGAAAATCTTGGATTTCCCGTTTTTGCTTTTCCAATCCTTCTTTCAGGGAAGCGACTTTTTTGTCGTTCTCGTACTTTTGAAGTTGAAGCTTCTTTTCAATCGATTCGGCCTGTTGTTCGAGTTGATATTTTTCCGATTCCGATTCCAGTTGTCGGATCAGCTTTTGATTGTCGAGGATGATCTTGGCGCGGCGTTCGGCCGTTTTTTCGGCTTCTTTGATTGTTTTATCATCGGAAGAGCCGCCGCCGCCGGAAGTCGTAACGGTTGTTTCTTTGGTAAGCTTTTCGTAGGCATTATCCAGGGCTCCGACACTTGCCGTTGTCGAATCTATTTGTTTTTTTAAGTCTTTAAGCGTTTTGTTTGTATCGGTATCGATAAATAATGCTCTTTTCAGATTATTGCCATGGCTTTGATTGGCCTTGTCGAATACATCAAAGTGCCCTTGAAGAATCTTTAAGTGATTTTGAAGTTTTAATTTTTCTTCCAAATATGCCTTTTCTGTATCGACTCCCGATATTGCCTGTTTTTGAAAGTAATTGACATATTTAACGGTTTCCGTAAGATTCAATCCGTCTCTTATATTTTTACTTAATCCCCGAACATCGCCGTTTGCAAACTTCATCAGGATTTCGAATTGCCTGACCATATCTGTCATGCGATCGATTATAAACTTAAACACACCGCTTGAATTACTGAATGACAGCATCAGTCCTTCCCAAGCGGATTCAAGTCCCTTGATCGATCCCTGTACCGTATTCATTCTTTCCTCTGCCATTTTTCGGAGTTCTTCGCTTACATCCGTGACCTCACTCCTCAGTTTTTGTATCGCTTCCGCTCCGGCAAGAAATTGGTTGAAGGCGGCAACCGATCTTTTATCCGTGAGTTCCAACGTGGTGTTGAGGTCTACTCCGGAATCCCGTAGTTTTATCAACGCCGGTACAAGCTGATCCAAAGATCTGATCGGTTCTCCGAGTTTTTTCGCCAGTTTTCCGTTGGCATCGGCAAGATTCAACAAAATATTTCTTGTTGCCGTTGCCGACATGGAAGCATCGAATCCCGCATTGGCCAATGTTCCCAGAAGCGAAACGGTATCTTCAATGGTAAATCCGAAAGCTTTGGCTACCGGAGCTACAACGCCCATTGAAGTTTTCAAATAGCTGAAGTTCATGGCTGATTTGTTTGTTGCCACAGCCATAACGCTCACCACCCGATTCATTTCGGAAGCGTCCAGTCCGAATGCCCTTAAAGCGGCTCCGGCAAGTTCTGCCGATTCTCCCAGACCCGAATCCAAAGCGGATGCAAACAGAAGAACGGATTCGGTTGATTGCAATATTTCGGATCGCGAAAACCCCAGTCTTGCAAGTGCAATCTGCAATTCGGATACTTCCGAAGCGGTATAAGCGGTTGTACTTCCCAACCTTCTTGCGTCTTCCGTCAACTCTTTTATGTTATTTCTGGTTGTGCCCAATACGGACGCAAGATTTGCATTTGCCTGCTCGAAGTCTTTTATTGTATTGAATCCGCTTTTCAGAACGTTGGCCAACATGCTTATACCTCCGACCAATCCGAACGATCCGATCAGTTTTGTCGTAACGCCTCCGAGAGCTCTCGCATAGTTGCCGACATATCCCTGATGTCTTCCGATGTCGGCATTGGCAGAGTTTATCCTTTCCTGCAATTGCCTTATTGCGGGAACAAGCCTTCTTCTCGTTGCTTCGTCCGCTCTGTTGTATTCGACAACCAGACCCGACATTAAGGTTCTCATACGGTTAACGCTGCCTTCGGCGCTGTTCTCGGCCCTTACTCTGTTTCTTGTTTCACGCGTTACCTGCTGAAGCTGTTGTCTCAATCTTTCCGTTTCCCGTGCTTCTTGCGTGCTTGCCTGCGTTAATCTTCTTTGGATCCGTTCCCGTTCGGACAGGCTTTGTCGGTTTTGATTTATTGCCGTTGTGGTGCTTCCTATCTGTTGAGTCAATTGATTTTGTTGGGAAATCAGGTTCGGAAGCGTGCTTTGTGCGTTCAAATAAGCATTTGCGAGATTTCGCGTTACCCCCGCAAAGGAGTTGAGCCTTTTTTCGTAGTTTTCGATTACTTTATTTTGCCTGTTGATTTCTTTGGTGACTTCTTTCAATGCCTTCTCAAGCACTTCCAACTCGGCATTGAGCTTATCGATACCCGCAACCTTTATGCTGAACAGATTAACCGTGTTTGCCATATCAAATATTTATATCTTTGTAATAATACATGTAGTATTCGACTGTTTTGTAGCTGCAATTCATGTCGTCCGCAACAAGATACATTGCATCCGTTTTTTTGCATCCGCGATTTATGCAGTCGTTTACGTAATGTTTTACGACTGCGATTTTACAGGTTTTGTAATCGATCAATCCCGAGCGAAGCAGCCCGACAACGGTTGTTCTGTCCGCTTCGGGATGCCATTTTGTGTAGACGTCCGCAAATCTCTTTTCCAAGTCGGTTAAATTTTCCATCTTTGTTGTTTTAATCGAAATTGAGACTATACCTGTTGAAGTACAACGGGCTTCTTTCTGAAGCTTATTTCAACCTGATACAAATCTTTCGTCATCATGTAAGTGTTGTCGGAAAGAATATCGATTAGCATGATTTGTCCGTTTTGAACCAAAAAAGTTTTTGGGGAGCTTATTATTTCGGCTATCCAGTTTTTTATTTCAAGTCTTTCGTAATCGGATTTCACGGTCAATCCGTTTTCCGCATCGGAAGCCACCGTTTTGTAGCCGTCATCGATCAGGATTTTTTCTTTCTCGGAAGTTACTTCCGTTTCGGGATCCACATAGAACGTGTAGTGATCGATGCCGCCCAAGGGAGTAAGCCAGGCAATTGTATAGGTTTTGCAGGCCTTTTTTACAATATCTATTCTCTTTGTATTTCCGTTGACCGTTATGTCTATTCTTTTTCGATTTTGATAAACGGAGGAAGGAACATGTACGACATAAATCCCGTTACCCGGCGTTGATGTATTGCTGTAAGAAATATTGCTTCCGTCCGCCTTGATCGATACGGAAGGCGCGGTTTTACTGTAAAAATGTACGGCTATATGCCCTTTTACATGAGCGTTTGACCGAGCCGGTCTGTTGGTCAAAAATACAAAATCGTCCATCTTAATTTTGAATAATTTGAAGAAACATGTTTTCAACAGCAGAAACAACCTGCTTTTTAAGAGCTTCTTCAATATCGTTTTTAATTTTTTGATCATTCGTTTTGAGTGTGCCGTAAACAAAAAGAGAAGGCTTTATTCCTTTCTTTTTTATTGAAAACT
>DAIQOU010000296.1:0-5985 GCA_036787725.1 Bacteroidales bacterium | reverse complement strand
AATTTATTTACTGTAAACCAACCATTTTATTATTCATCTTTTATTTATTATATTAATCAATATTCTCATGAAAAAATATATTAGAAATAACCTTTACTACTTTTTGGGTATCCTCTTTTTATTATTGGCCAAACTGAAAAAAAGCCTCATCGGATATACACCGAAGCCCTACTCCAAAACAGAAATCAATACCAGTATCTTTTACGATATGGAAGTTGCAGACAATTGGATAAAACAATTGGAAGAGTATTTGAATAAAGATAAAACAACCCTTATCAAAGACAAAAGCATTCTTGAATTGGGTCCGGGAGCCGATCTGGGAATCGGGCTGTATCTTCTGTCAAAATCCGCACGAAAATACACAGCCGTAGACATTCACGATAATGCTGTTTTCTCCAAAGAGGAGTTCTATAAAGCTTTTTTTAACTTCTTAAAAGAAAAGGAAAATAAAGATACCTCCGCAATTGAATCCGAATATAAAAAACTGAAGGAAAACAAAGACAGTCGCTTAAACTTTGTCCGGGATGAAGACTTCAATATTGTCCGGGCGCTAAAAAACGAAACGGTAGATTATATATTCAGCCATGCGGCATTTGAACACTTCACGGATGTAGCTGCTACAATAAAATACTTGAGCCGGGTATCGAAAAAGGGCACCGTATTCGTTGCTTTCGTGGATTTAAAAACACATTCCCGATGGATCGGAAGAAAAGATCCCAATAATATATATCGTTACTCGAAACGCCTGTATAAAATGTTGACCAACGAGAGCAGTCCCAATCGGGTCAGACCGTATGAATATAAAAAGCTCTTACACGAAAACGGTTGGAATAACATAATCATCAAAAAAGGCCTCACTTTATCGGATACACAAGCGGCCAAATATACCGGGTTCTTTAATAAAAAATTCCAAGACCCTATCAATGATATGAACTGTCTCTGCTGTACCGTTATTGCTACCAAATCCTGAAAGTGGTTCTTCTAAACCCCCAAGCAACTTATTAATCACAATAATAGTTGCTTGTGTCGATTCCGGTCGCATAATCTTGCAGCACTTCAGATTCACTTATTCCCAGTCGAATTAAGGAAGAACAAGCATCCTGAAGAAAATACAATATATGCAGCCGGCAACGTTCCTCATCGGTAGACAGGTCGTAAGCCTTTCTTAAATGCGCGGCGGCTTTCGACAAGTAGGATATGGATTTTTCTCTTAAAGAATTATATTCTTCGGAATGTTTTGATTCTTCTATATCATTTAATTCCGAAAATACCTGCACCCCTTTTTCCAGATTGAAATAACCCAAATCCAGACAGATATCCCGATTGGTATCGTCGGCCTTCAATAATTGTTCATACAGAAGCTCTCCTTCTTCAAAATCTCCTTGGATTATATGAATACGGGCCTTAAGATGCAACAACTTATCTGTGTGTTGGGGGTACATGCTTATTTGTTCCTCTAAAAAAAGCATAGCTTCCTCCGGTTGCTCTTCCGAGAGTAAAAGTATACAGTAATCTGAGATCATATCGATATTGCCCGGAAACTTATTCATTCCCTCCTCCAAAATGAGCACGCTATTTTCATTATCTTCCGTATAGATATAAGAAACAGCCAACATATGACAGACATCAGACTCTTTATAGCGGACGGTTTGATCGTATTCCTTTTCATACAACACTTTCAACAACGGAATGGCCGCAGTGTAATCTTCGCCTTGAAATACGATTTTGGCTTTATCAAACAATTCATCCGGAGGCAATGCCAACTCGGCTTCTTCTGCTTTTTGTAAAAAGGCATCCCTCGCTTTTATAAGTTCCGGATCTCGGGGAGACAGAGTCATTCCTCTATTGATAAAGATTTCGCTATTTTTCAAATCCCCCGTTTCCAAATAAGAAACAATCAACATATAATAAATACGGGTTATCTTATACTTACCCTCCGGGTCATCTCCTTTATTCTCTAACTGCTTTAATAATGGGATTGCTTCCTCAAATTTCTTATTTTCAAATGCTTCCTTAGCTCTACGGTACAGTTCGTCCCGATCTGCTGCCGACAAGGAAACGGAAAAGAACAGCAAGAGAATAAACAAAACCGATTTTTTCATACGTTATTATTTGTTTTTATTTATGGTCGTCCGGAACTCGCATGTAATAACATCTTCCGGTGGCGTAATTCATTGATTTTTTTCAACGCTACGCTAAAAGACCGTTGGTTCATGCTTCGTTTCATATTATATTTCATCATTCAACAATTGATTATTTTGCGTCACTTTTCTTTGACAATAAAACGGATAGCAGAACCGCGTCCGAAAGGCTTAGGCCGATTGTTCCCTTACTCCTGCGGAACGGATTTCATAGACAAAGCAATCCTTTTGCGGACTGTATCTACCGTCAATACTTTTACTTGTACATGCTGATGAATGGAAACCACTTCCGTCGGATCGGAAATAAAACGATCGGCCATTTCGGAGATATGGATCAATCCTTTCTCTTTAATACCAATGTCTACAAAACAACCGAAATTGGTAATGTTACTGATGATCCCGGGCAATACCGACCCTTCTTTCAGGTCCTCGATGGTTTTAATATTCTTATCGAACTCAAACACCTTGATTACTTTACGCGGATCTCGTCCCGGCTTGTCCAGTTCTTCCAGGATATCCATCAAAGTAGGCATTCCCACTTTTTCGTTGACATATTTCTTCGGCTCTATCTTATTCCTTAATTCTTTATTGGAAATGAGTTCCGAAACCCCGCAATTCAGATCCTTAGCCATTTGTTCCACAATATAATAGCTTTCGGGATGCACGGCAGAATTGTCCAACGGATTTTGAGCTTCGGCAATACGCAGAAACCCGGCACATTGCTCGAACGCTTTCTCTCCCAAACGAGTGACTTTCTTCAGTTCTTTCCGGTTCTTGAAAGGACCGTTCAGTGTTCGATAGTCTACAATGTTTTGAGCCAATGCCGGACCCAACCCCGAAACATAGGTCAACAAATGTTTGCTCGCCGTATTGAGATTCACTCCTACCCTGTTAACACAGTTTTCGACCGTTTGATCCAACGACTGTTTCAGCTTGCTTTGATCCACATCATGTTGATACTGCCCTACTCCGATGGATTTGGGGTCTATTTTGACCAGTTCGGCCAACGGGTCCATCAGCCTTCGACCGATACTTATGGCACCGCGAACCGTCACATCATACTCCGGAAATTCATCCCGGGCAATCTTGGAAGCCGAATAAACGGAAGCGCCGTCTTCGCTCACCACAAATACCTGTACCTTTCGATCGTATCGTATATTGACAATAAATTGTTCCGTTTCCCGGCTTGCCGTTCCGTTTCCGATCGCAATGGCATCAATGGCATACGTACTTACCAGCGAAGCCACCTTGGATGCCGCCTTGCTTTTTTCGTTTTGAGGCGGATGCGGATAAATCGTTTCATTATGCAATAAGGTTCCTTGCGCATCAAGACAAACCAGCTTACAACCCGTACGGTAACCGGGATCCACAGCCAATACTCTTTTCTTGCCCAACGGAGGAGCCAGAAGCAGTTGGCGCAGGTTTTCGGCAAATACCCGAATGGCCTGTTCATCAGCTTTTTCTTTAGACAACGCCGCAAATTCCGTTTCGATGGAAGGCTTCAGCAACCGCTTGAAACCGTCCTTTACTGCCGTTTTGACCTGTTCGGATGATTCGCTTGTCCCTTTTACAAACCTCCGATTCAGTGTATCCAGACAGCGGTCTTCTTCCGGCGAGATGGATACCCGAAGGATGCCTTCCGCTTCGCCCCGGCGCATGGCCAGCAACCGGTGAGACGAACAACGGGAAAGCTGTTCGCTGAAATCAAAATAGTCCCGGTATTTATCTCCCTCTTCGTCTTTTCCCTTGATCACTTTGGAGGTGATGACCGATTCGCGGCTGAAAATGTTACGCATGGAATTCCGGGCCTGTTCGTCTTCGTTGACCCATTCGGCAATAATATCCCGGGCGCCTTGAAGCGCTTCTTCCGTATTTTTCACCTCTTCCGTCAAATAGTCCAAGGCTTTGCTTTCCGGATCCCGTTCGTACTGAGCCATGAGGATCTTAGCCAACGGTTCCAAGCCCTTTTTCCGGGCAATTTCGGCTTTCGTTTGTCGCTTGGGCTTATAAGGCAGGTAAATATCTTCCAATTCGGTGGCGTCCCAGCAACTTTCGATACGTTGTCGAAGCTCGGGAGTCATTTTCTCCTGTTCTTCAATCGAATGGAGAATGGTTTCTTTTCGTTTGGTCAATTCGCACAACTTCTCGTATTGTTGTTTGATATCGCCCACCGCTACCTCGTCCAGTCCGCCGGTGACCTCCTTCCGGTAACGGCTGATAAACGGTATGGTAGCTCCTTCGTTCAACAATTCGATTGTTTTGCCGATTTGCCGCTCCGGTATGCCGAGCGACTTGGAGATAAGTTGAGAATATATGGTTTGCATATTTTATTCTGATTTATAAAGTACTTCTTTCAATTCATTGATCCGTTTTCTTATTTTCGTTTTCCGAGTGCAGGTGAATGCTTCGGCTGATCAGTCGATAAACATCACGCCTGTTTTCGTCCGTCAACAATTGGAGATGCTTATCCATAACGCTTTCGTCGTAGCGTACTGCCGGCCCCGTTTGCGCCTCGGCAGGCGAAAGGGTTTCTACCTTCCGGGCCGTTTCGCGAATAAGCGGCAGCAACCAATCAAACTCCAGCGACTGCTCCGTCAATACATCGGAAGCCAATGTATACATATGATTGGTAAAATTACAGGCAAAAACGGCAGCCAGGTGAAGATAGCGGCGCTTTTCGCCGGCAAGCAACCGAACATTTCGAGAAAGACTCCGGGCCAATTGAAGCAGTAACTGCTCATCGTCCGGTGTACCGGCTTCTACGAAAAGCGGAACTTCGGAGAAAGAAACGGCACGTCCTTTACTGAAAGTCTGCAACGGATAAAGCACCCCGTAGCGCGAGACATACGGTTCGAACACATCGGCGGGCAAACTCCCTGCCGTATGAATGTATATCCCATGTTTCGGTCTTCGCATCCGGGACAAAACCGACACCAATGCATCGTCCTTAAGTGAGAAGACATATCCGTCCGCATCGTCGACAATCTCCTGGGGACTGACGGTGAAAGGAACATTCAATTCTCCGGCCAATGTCCCGGCCGAGGCTTCGCTCCGGCTGTACACCTGCCGAATCGGATATCCCGCCTGTTGCAATGCCGGCCCCAATGCCATCGCCACATTCCCGGCTCCGACCAGCACCAAAGACATATCGGGTGTTTTCATTCGCCGGTATCGGGAAATTTATACTTGCCGATATGCAGCTTCTCCCACTGCAACCGGCTCTCATCAAACGGCTTGCCCGGTTTTTGTTTGTGCCCGATCGTGACGATGCAATTGACCGACAATTGAAAAGGAATATCCAACACGTTGCGAACATAATCTTCCGAATCTTGTCCGGTCTCGGTTTCCCTTCCTCGGATTTGTACCCAGCAACTGCCCAGTCCGAGATCTTCCGCCTGCAATTGAATCAGCAGAGCGGCAATCGAAGCATCTTCCACAAAGGCTTCGCTTTGCATCGGATCGGCCAATACAGCCACGGCCAATGCACAATCGGCAATGAAATTACAACCGCTCGATTTACAAAACGATAATTTTTCCAAATCTTCTTTATCCTCTACCAATACGAATTGCCAGGGGGTGCTGCGTTTGGAAGAAGGCGCCATAAGGGCTGCCTTCATAATTAATTCGACTTCTTCCGGAGTCAGTTTCTCCTCCGTATATTTTCGTACGCTTCTTCTGTTGGCGATCAGTTCCGCAAAACCATTCATAAATCTATCCTTAATTAATTACTGTTTTACGGATACAAACTTAGTTAAAAATACGCAATTATTCCGCTTGTCGCAGGGAAAGATAAAAGGAGAAAGCGCGAAGGGAGGAAGGAGAAAAGCGCGAAAGGTGCAAAGGG
>DAIQOU010000295.1:0-5998 GCA_036787725.1 Bacteroidales bacterium | reverse complement strand
CAAAAAACAGATTCAAATGATAGTTTTCTTTGTTAATTATCTTCTCCAAAAAGACAGCAATCAACTCTTTATGTGCCTTTTTCAATGATTCGTCCTCCCAAATCCGGCAAAGATTTGTATAGGGTTCCAACACATGCAGATGTGTATTCATTGTTTTCTTTTCATTGGCATCTTTTTCACTGAGACGCATGTCTTCTATCGGCTTCCAGTCGCAAGTAAAAGCTTCCAAATAACCTCCAAGGATTCGGTCTTTACATTTCTCTTCCAGTAAATAGAAAAACTTTTTCGCTTGGTCTAATGCTTCCGGATCTTCCGTTGCTCGAAAGAATTCGGAAAAAGCGTATAACATAAAGCCCTGTACATATGTTTGCTTTTTAGTGTTTACCGGTATGCCTGTATAATCCAGTTCCCAATAAGCTCCTCCGTTTTGTGTATCAATGAAATGATTCCGAATATAATCAAAGGTTTGCCGGGCAACGGTCAGGTATCCGGGAACTTTCAACAACCGATAGGCCGCAGAGAAAGTCCATAAAATACGAGCATGTAAGATAGCGCCTTTATTCGCTCTCCGATCCAATCGGTTATGTCCGTCCATCCGTCCGTAGAATCCTCCGTATTTCTTATCCTGCATTTTTTCTGTCCAAAACGGAAGGATGTTCGTAATCAACTCTTCTTTAAATCCTTTCATACTTGTTTTTCTGCTCGTTTTTGCTCCAGTTTTCTCGTGATCTCTTCCAACTTCTTTTCCGATAAAGGATAGAAGTAAATAAATATAACAGACAGAAACGTTCCCACAGCCGGTAAGAAACTCAAAAACATCTTTATTCCGGTAATCGTTTCCGCGCTTTGTATTTCATTGGCACGAAATCCGAAATAACCCAATAACCAACCGGTAATGGCCGTCCCGATAGCCCATCCTAATTTCTGGCTCATAGAAGACGAACTGAATATCAGCCCGGTAGCCCGATTTCCTGTTTTCAGTTCGGAATAATCCGCACAATCTGCATACATAGACCATAATAAAGGAAAGATACTCCCCGCACATATACTGATCAGGATTTGCAGTACGAATATCATTCCGATATTTTCTTTATTAAGCCAATAAAATGCAATACTTAATACGGTAGCTATCATCATGGAGGTCATATAGGTATTCCGTTTTCCGATCCGGTTGCTGACAGGACCGGCCAACATCACTCCGATAATATTGGAGACTTGTCCGACCGCCAGATAAATACCGCTGAGCACAAAAGGAATATTCAAAAAATTTATTGTTCCGATATTCTCTTCTACAATATAATACTTGAAATAATATACGGTAGCGCCATCCCGAATGGAATTAAAGATAAGGGCTGCCACACCGGCTCCGAGCAGTATCCACCAAGGCTTGTTCTTCAAGAGATCCCGTAAATCTTCTTTTAAAGGCGCCTGTTTTTCCCGAATCGGTTTTACCCGTTCTTTAGTAAAAGCAAAACATAAATAAAAAAGAACAGCACAAAGAACGGCAATTACCACTACACTCATCGTCCAACCGTATTGTTGATCTTCCGGCGCTTTACTGTTCCCGCTGAAAAAGTTAACCATCGGCATGAACGAAAGCAACGCGATAAAGCTGCCTATATAAGCAAAGGTCATACGATAGCCGGAAAGGATATTCCGATCCTTCGGGTTAGGGCTGATCACTCCCAACAAAGAAGCATAGGGCACATTGATTCCCGAATACACCATCATCATCAAAGAATAAGTAACATAAGCATATATAAGCTTACCCGAAGGAGAAAGGTCCGGAGTGATAAAGGTCAATACCCCGATCCCGGCAAACGGAACAGCCAAGAACAACAAATACGGACGGAATTTCCCCCAACGAGAATGAGTTCGATCGGCAATCACTCCGACCACCGGATCAAAAGCCGAATCCCACACCCGGGTGATCAGAAACATCGTACCTACAGCTGCCGCGGGAAGCCCGAAAACATCTGTATAAAAGATCATCAAATAAGATCCGAATAACTTCCAAAACATGGAAGAAGCGGCATCTCCCAATCCGTATCCGATTTTTTCTTTTAATTTTATCTTGCATGCGTGTTCCATGACATTCTTTCAATTAATTTATTCCCCGGCGACTTCTTATTTTATTCCCGTAATTACGATAATCCTTTGTTTTTGTTTATAATTCCGACTAACGTCCGGACAGAAGCAGCCGACCGGTAACCGTCGGGAGCCGTATTCAAACAATAATCCAACAAGCGGTCGACGGAAGAAACGGCAACATGCATACGAGTATCACACGAAGCATAATAAATATATACGGTTCCGTCCTCATCTGCAATCCATCCGTTGGAGAATAATACATTTGAAACGTCTCCTACCCTTTCTTCTCCTTGCGGGGCCAACAAGTGTCCGGCAGGTTCAGCAATCAGTCGATCGGGCCGTTCCAAATCCGTTAAGTACAAATATAATACATACCTCAAGCCGGCAGCGCATGCCCGCACTCCATGAGCCAAATGCAACCATCCCCGGGCTGTTTTTATCGGATGAGGGCCTTCCCCGTTCTTCAATTCTTTTATGGTATGGTAATAACGGTAATTAATGATCTTTTGTTCCTTAATTTCAGCCCGTGTAATATCATCGATCAATGCCCAGCCGATACCGCTGCAAGTCCCGGCTTCTATGAAATTATCCTGCGGACGAGTATATAAAGCATATTTACCGTTTACAAATTCAGGATGCAATACGACATTTCGTTGTTGACTGTCGGATTTCAAGTCCGGCAACCGTTCCCAGTTTTTCAAATCCTTGGAACGTACAATACCGGCAGAAGCGACGGCAGAAGATAAATCTCCGGGAAGCGCATCCGGATTTTTCCGTTCCGAACAAAAAATACCGTATATCCAACCGTCTTCATGACGTGTTAACCGGATATCATAGATATTGGTATCCGGATCCTCGGCTTCCGGAATAATAATCGGATATTCCCAAAAACGAAAGTTATCCGTCCCGTTCGGACTTTCGGCAACAGCGAAAAATGATTTCCGGTCATTTCCTTCCACTCGCACAAAAAGCAAGTAATTGTTTTCCCATTTAAGCGCCCCGGCATTAAATGTACCATTAATACCGAAACGTTCCATGAAATAAGGGTTCGTTTCAGGCGACATATCATATCGCCAATCCAAAGGAATATGTTCTGCTGTCAGCACCGGATATCGATACCGTTGAAAAATACCGTTCCCCGGAATAATCGGCTCATTCTTGCGGTTAATCAATTCTTCGTGAAATGCCTTCACAGTATGCAGACGTTTATTAAAAAAGTTTTCCATTGTATTAATTTATCAACCAATAATACTCTACCCCCGCTTTACAACCAAAGCAGAATAACTCTTCCTCACTGTAATTTACCTTTACTTACAAGAGGTTCTTATTTAAGTGTATTTTTTACTGTAATCGTTTCGTTACAGAACATGTTAAGAAACCCGTAATGATGTTACAAAGATATTATTTATATTGCTTAAATTACAAGTACTTTTTTGCCGGATAGCAATACTTTTTTATCAAAAGAAATATATTTATGTTAAAAAAGGGGTGAAGGGAGAAAGGGGTGAAAGCGCGAAAGAGAAAAGGAAGATACAAGAACAGTTCTCTGCAGTTAACGGTTTTGTGTACACGACACCTGCGACCATGCTTAATCTCATCCTTTTCGGGATTCAACCGGAACGATCACATGAATTTCAGCTCTTCCCGAAAGTACAATATCTTCCCCTTTCCACTTTCTTACCTGTATGCTTCCGTGTAGAAAATAAATATAATACTTTTTTGCCGTTTGTAAGTCAAAAAAGTATTACTAGAGAAAGAACTTGGATTCTTTATAATCTTGCCGAAACTCTCCGGGAGTACAACCCTTTTTTTTCTTAAAGATGCGATTAAAGTTGGATAAGTTATTAAAACCGCAAATGTGACATATCTCTGCAATACTGTGAGTCGTATCTGTCAACATCCTGGTTGCCCGGCCGATGCGTATATCGATCAGCGACTCGACAAACGTACGACCTGTTTTTTGTTTAAAAAACCGGCTGAAAGCCGTATCCGACATTCCGATCAAATTGGCTACGTCAGGTAATCCGATATCTTTATCATAATTATCCAGCATATAATTGTAGGCGCTTTCGATGCGACGGCTGTCATGACTTTGCATAGTGGAACTGAACGAACGGCCGGACAGTTCGCGGATCGAATCCGACAATGAAAGATCGTATAGAATACCGAACAATTTAAATACCGAATGCGCCCCTTTTGGTTCGGAAGCGAGAGAGTACAACCGTTCTTTTATTCCCAAAATGGTATTTCGAGAAAAGGTGACTCCATAGGCTGCTTTTTCAAACATTTCTTTTACCGTACGAAATTGATCTTTCTGCAAAAGCTGCTCGTTCAACAGGTTGTTGTGAAATTGAATGGTAATTTCCTTAATTTCGGTAGAAGTACAGGTATGATTCAACCATCCGTGTTCCAAGTTAGACCCGGCAATCAAAGTCAAATCATGATCTTCGATTACTTCCACACTGTCCCCTACTACCCGTTTGGTTCCCGCCCCGTTTTCTATAAAGTTAAGTTCGTACTCGGCATGAATATGAACGGGAAAGGTGAATTCTTCTTTCACTCGAGAAAAAATCATAAAACAATCCCGCTCGGAAAGAGGCGTTATTTCCCTGAATACAGATCCCATAATCGTTATATCTCAAAAAACAAATATAACTTTTTTATACGGGATTATCAAATATATGCTCTTACACCTATATTATTGTCGCTCCGGAACCGGTATTTTATCGGATATTTTAGCAAAAACAGTTATAAAAGCAGCCATACTGCAAAGGAAAAAGACCAGTCCCAGCGATGCAATATTTCCGTCCCGGATAACGCCCGCTACAATGGTACAAACAAATGCCACCCCCAGTTGAATGGAGCCGAAAAGAGAGGAGGCCATCCCGCTGTTATCAACAAAAGGTGTAATAGCCAACTCGGTAGTAGCCGGAAACAATATTCCGATAGGGAAAATATACCAAAACAGAAGAAACAGTATCACAAACATGCCGGCATTCCAATACATGGAAATTAATAATAACAGCCCCACCGAACACATAAATAAAAGAGCATATTTTACAAGCCGACCGGCAGAAACATATTTTTGCAATACACTTGTCAAAAAAGAGCTGATCATGAGTCCGGCTGCATTAATGGTAAATACCAAACTGAAACCACCCGTCGAGAAACCGCCTTTTTCCATGATCAGAAAAGGACCGTTAGCCACATAAATCATTAATGCACCATTTACAATACCGGCAATCAAGGAATAAATCGTAAACTTCTTCACTTTGAGAATTTCCCAATAGCCTTTGAACACATTTATACTTTTTCGTTGTCCGGAATGTTGTCGGGTTTCCGGGAGAAAAAACAATACAGCAAAGAATAAGAAGGCTCCCAATCCTGCCAATGTTCCAAAAAGCCCCTGCCAACTCAACAGTTGTAAAATACCGTTGCCGATACTTGGGGCCAAAATAGGGGCAACTCCCATAATCAACGCCAATAAGGAAAATATTTTCAATGTTTTTGATTTGTCGAAGTAATCCGTAACAATTGCCCGGGAAATCACGACTCCGGCACAACCGCCAACCGCCTGGATGAATCGCAGTACCCACAACTGTTCAATAGTCTTTACCCGAAGGCAGACCAATGAAGCAACCGTAAAAATAATCAATGAAAATAAAATCGGCTTTTTCCTCCCGAACCGGTCTGCTATCGGCCCCCATACCAATTGGCCCACTGCAAAACCGGCCAAAAAGGCAGACAATGAAATCTGAACGGAGGCTACCGAAGTATCAAAAGCGTTGGCTATTTCAATAAAGCCGGGTAAGTAAAGATCAATACTTAACGGTTCCAACGCCGTTAATAATGCCAAAATAAGAATAATTATCCATTGTATCAAAGTGAAATTTTTCATTTTCTCGTC
>DAIQOU010000294.1:0-5999 GCA_036787725.1 Bacteroidales bacterium | reverse complement strand
AGGAAAAGGAGACCGTATATTGCAATTCCAGTCTTTTCCGCACTTCTTTGACTAAAGGCAAGATTACCCGGTCAAAAAGATTATGTCCCCTGAAATATAAATAAGTATTTTCCTTATTCATTCCCAACTGATTGCATACACGTTCGGTTTCCCGAATCTTTTGCCGGGGATAAATACGCTTCAGTTCTTTTAATTTTATATCTGTCTTGACTTGTAATGCATTTAATAATTTCTCACTCGAAAGTCCGGGTTTATCCAACCCGATGAATGCCTTAAAATCATTTTTTGTAAAAATGTCGTCTTTTCGTGAAAGAGAATACAAATGATATAAAAACAACTCATATAATATTCCCGAGTAAGCTGTCAAAAAAGCGTCAAAGTTAAATAGATTATTCTTTAGTCCCAACCTTTCAAATATATTATTGATCCCTTTCGAATAACAATAATGATTCTCTATGGAATAAGTATATGTTTGGAAAATAGCGTGAAGAACATCTATGTTTTTTTCTTGTAACAAATACCGGTAATCACTGTCGATACAAATGAAAAAATCGTCCGATAAAAAGTCCCGATAAGACAGACAGGTAGAGCATCCGGTAGAAAGATTTCCTTTCTCGGTACGGGTATAAGTAATGAAATGGAATTCATCATGAGGTAGCGCGTTGGTGAAGATCTGTTTCCAAAACAACTTATCTTCTGCTGCTTCCACATGAATCGATGCCTTACATTTCAGCATTTTGGCCGTATTTTTATAATCTACGGACAGCCGACGATAATACTCGTATTTTATACTTCCTTTTCTTATCATATTCACTCCAATGAAAGATCTTCTATAAAAAACAATTTATCTCCCCAACCTTCTCCAAAGATAGAAGGCGAATGAGTGGTCATAATTAATTGACAATTGGGATTCAATTGACGGATAATATCGATTAACTCTTGTTGCCAGCCGATATGGAGCGATATTTCCGGTTCATCCATCAATAAAATATAAGGATTGTCTTCCATCAGGAAAACACCGAATAAAATCAATAACAATTGCTTTTCTCCCGAAGAAAGCCTGCTTAGAGGAATGACATTATTATTTCCTCTATTGAAGATCAGACTGTTTGTCGCGGGATCTATTGCTATCGTTTTGTTGGTTTGCGAAAACATCCGATCGATCAAAGAAAAAAGGTCTTTGATTCGTTTATTGATATATTCGGCTCGTTCCGGATAGTTTGTTGCTTTCAAACGATAATTCGAAAAAGAAACCTTATTTTGTCCGACTGTATAGATCAATTCCTTCAATTCTTTGTCTAAAGGAGTCTCTGTTAATCCGAGTTTAGAACGGAGAGTAACATCAAAGGTGCTTATCAAAGTGTGATTAACCTTATAAAAACTTTTAGGCTTCCGGTTTTCGTATGCAATTTCTTTTCCGCCTCCCAAAACGATTTTTATATTGGCTTCCAAACTTTTCAATACCTTATAATCACCGGAAAGCAGAGAGTTTACAATTCTTAATACAGTTGTTTTTCCACTGCCGTTGATTCCGACCAGGATATTTACGTCCGGATTTAAATACCAGTTCAAATCATACTTTCCCAGTAGATTTCGCACTTCAATTCGTTCTATTCGATTGATTTCCATTCGCCTTTCAACCGTTAAAGATTTCCATTACTGTTTTTTTGTCGTCAAAGGGATATTTTTCTCCTTTGATCTCTTGATAGTCTTCGTGTCCTTTGCCGGCAATTAAAATGATATCTCCCCGTTGAGCCAGCATACATGCTGTTTTAATGGCTTCCCGGCGATTCACAATTGATAACGTTTTATCGATTTCGGATTTACTTAATCCGTTGAGCATATCATTTATGATTTCCTGAGGATCTTCAAAACGAGGATTATCCGATGTAAGAATAACTTGGTCACTCAGACGAACCGCTTCTTTGGCCATGATCGGGCGTTTCCCCGCATCTCGATTGCCTCCGCAACCAACTACCGTAATAATCCGACCGGTCCTGCTGCCTATTTCTCGAATGGCATTCAATACATTTGTTAAAGCATCCGGTGTATGGGCATAATCGACAATGGCTGTATATCCGTGAGGAGATCGTACGGGCTGAAAACGACCGGCAACAGATTGCAAGGTGCTTAAAACCAATAAAACATCTTCTTCGGATTTGCCCAGTAAAACAGAAGCTCCATATACTGCCAGTAAATTATATGCATTGAAGTTGCCGACGAATTGAGTATTTACTTCTTTGTTATTGATCAACATTAATGTCCCGTCAAAATGAGGCTCCAGAATCTTACCCCGGAAATCAGCCAAGGTAAGGCAAGAATAGGTATATTTGGATGCTTTTGTATTTTGCAACATGAACATTCCGTTCTTGTCATCTTCATTGGTCAATGCGAATGCTTCCCGGGGAAGTGTGTCAAAAAAATGCTTTTTTGTATCTCGATAGGCTTCGAACGTCTCATGATAATCCAAGTGGTCGCGGGTAAGATTAGTAAATATCCCTCCCTTAAATGTTAGTCCGCTGATTCGTTTTTGACTGATGGCATGAGAACTGACTTCCATAAATGCATATTTGCAGCCGTCTTGGACCATTTGATTTAATAATTCGTTTAATTCGATCGGATCGGGTGTGGTATGTGTTGCGGGCAGCTTCTCTTCATTGATATAATTGCATACGGTAGAAATTAAGCCGACCCGATTTCCGAATTTTCGGAATACATTATATAATAAGGTAGCAATCGTTGTTTTGCCGTTGGTACCGGTGACCCCTACCAATGTTAATTGAGAAGAAGGATCATTATTCCATTTGGAAGCCAGCTTTCCAAGAGCATCGGCGCTATCCTTTACTTGTATGAAGCAAGCTTGTTTATCTGTATTTCCCGGAAGCTTTTCACAAACAATGACTGCCGCTCCGTTATCAATCGCATTCTCGATAAAGTCGTGTCCGTCTGTTTGGGTACCGGATATTGCAACAAACAAAAAACCCGGTTGAATTTTTCGAGAATCAAAATGAATGCCGGAGATATTTTCCGGAATCATACCTGTCACTGAGTCGGCTTGTATGGCTTGTATTAATTTATCCGATTCCATATCTTTTTTAATTCAATGTTATTCGTATCGTTTGTCCTTTTTTTATCTTTTCACCGGGTCCGATCGACTGTTCCCTTACTTTCCCTTTACCGGAGAAAATCACTTTTAACCCTCCGCTTTCCAATAAAAACAGAGCATCTTTAATTCCCATTCCCACTACATTGGGAACAAGGTTTCCTATCCTATCCAAATCCTTAATCAGCAGTTTGTCTTCTAAGGTTTCCGAAGTCATCCATCGGGTTGACGGCTTCCCTTCGTAAGATATATCCAAGTTATCCAGCACATACATGGTTTCGGGGTTAAATCCGTTTTTCAGAACGGGAATCTTGGTACGATTCACTGTATCCCGAAGAGCATTTTCCGGATTGAGATGGAAATAGCGGGCGTTGATTTCTTCCGCGATTTGTTTTACTACACCTCCTGCCATAATTCCTCCGGAGGGATAGCCGTTGCGTGGTTTACGGATAACGACAATACCGGAATATACCGGCTCTTCAGCCGGAAAGTAACCGCAAAAAGACACCTGATGAGTAATGCCACCGGCTTTGTACCCGGATTTCCCTTGAGAGATTTGGGCTGTTCCGGTTTTGCCCGCAATGGTTATATATTCTGATTTTACTGCTGTCCCCGTACCTTGTTCTACCACTTCTGCCAGCATCTCCTGTATTTCTTTCAAGGTATTGGGAGAACAAATCTTGGGATTGACCACCGTTGTTTTCTTTTTTTCTATCGTTTTCCCGTTATGTTGTATTTCTTTTACAAAGAAAGGACGAACCATCTTTCCGTCATTTGCAATGGCATTAAAGAATGCCAAGGTATAGATGGGAGGAATTTGTGTCTCATAACCAAACGACATCCAGGGCAATGTGGTCCGAGACCAATAATTGGTTGCGTCTTTCGGAGTCCTGATTTTTGCTTTTCCGGATCCCGGTATTTCCAACTGCAAGTCTTCCGTTAAGCCCATTTTATATAATCTTTCAACAAATAACTCGGGGTTATTTTCATATCCTTTCAAAATAATCCGGGCAATCCCGATATTGGAGGAATACCAAATGGCCTGAGCTGCCGTTATGGTACCGTATCCTCCTTTTTCGGCATTATGATCTACAATATAATTTCCGGCGTATAAGAATTTTCCGTTCCCTGTTTCTACATAGTCATCCGGCCGGACAATTCCATCTTCCAGTGCCACCATCATAGAGGCCACTTTGAAAGTGGAGCCCGGTTCTGTTTCATCCGCAACTGCATAATTACGGGTCTCATTCCATACTCCCGGCCTCATTCGCCCCATGTTGGAGATGGCTTTAATCTCTCCTGTTTTTACTTCCATTATGACTACTGTTCCCGATTCGGCATCCACTTCTTTTAGTTTGTTTAATAAGGCTTTTTCTGCCATATCCTGAATCTCGATATCAATGGTGGATACAATATCTTTTCCGCTGATCGGTTCTATATCGGTAACATTCATAATTCTTCCGCTTACTTTTCTGCGGGTGCTGGTTCCCGGGATTCCCCGTAATATGGAGTCGTATTTCAATTCCAATCCGTTTTTACCTCCTTTTTCAAACTCTCCATATATATCTCCGATGGTACGAGAAGCCAAGGTGCCGTAGGGCTTGGTCCGTTTTACCAAGCTTTTGGAGATTAAACCCGATTTATTCCTGTTTTGGTTGAGAAACGGAAGGGTTCTTACCTGTTTCAGCTCCAGGTAATTCAGTTCACGATCCAGCAACCGGTATTCTCGACTTTTCCGAACCACGGTTTTTCCGGCATCGATTCTTTGTGCCTCTTTTTCCCTCATATTCAAACCTCTTAAAATATGGGACCGATATTGTTTCGCCGACTTTTCCGGGAACATGCGATTCAATTCTTTGGAGAGCGGATCGATATACTTCATTAGTGTATCCTTTTTTAAACCGTCTGCCCAGAAATCGATATATAACCGATAACGGTATTCGCTGGTCGCCATTAAACGCCCGTCCGAAGCATAGATATTACCTCTCGGAGCTACAATCTCTATATTGGGTTTAATAAGAGCCTGTCCCCGTTTTCTCCAAATATCCCCTTCAACAAATGAAATATAGCCGGCACGGGTTATAATAGCAACAACAAGCAATACGAATATCAGAGCTACAATAAAGTAGTTCCTTCGAATGCCCGAGTCGTGTTTATTCCCTTTTGCCATTGTATTTACTTTTGTATCTTATAAGCCGATGTTTTAGATGCTTTCAGGTTCATCTTTCTTTTATTGATCTGTTCTTCAATTTGCGATTGTCGACTATTGGAAGTCAATTTGGTTGAAATCACCAGGTTTTCATATTTAACATCTCTCAATTGTCGTTGCAAATCTTCAATCTCTGTCAGTTTCCTCATACAAGAATAACGATTGCTTATAAAAACGACGAAAAGGAATGCAATCATTATCATTAATTTGGATTGTTTTACCACAAAATCCTCACTTAGAATCCCTCCTCCCAAAATATGAGCTATGGAGAATTTCTGTTTCTTGGATTTGTTTTTTTTCTCTTCTTTATAATTAGTTTCTTCCTGCATGAGATGATTCTGTTTTTTCGGCAATTCTTAATTTTGCACTTCTGGAGCGGGGATTTTTGAGAATCTCCTCTTCGCTTGGGATGATGACTTTATTGTTGATCTGTTTAAATGGAGTTTCCGCTCTTCCGAAAAGGTCTTTTCGTAACTCTCCTTCAAAATTGCCGGTCTTAAAAAAGTTCTTCACCAATCGGTCTTCCAACGAATGATAAGTAATGACAACCAATCGTCCGCCCACTTTTAACAGTTCGCCGGCTTGCATCAACATTTCTTTCAAGGCTTCCATTTCTCCGTTTACTTCGATTCGCAATGCTTGAAATAAACGGGCTAATTGTTTCTTATTTTCTTTATTGAAAAAAGG
>DAIQOU010000293.1:0-6015 GCA_036787725.1 Bacteroidales bacterium | reverse complement strand
CAAATGCTTTTTTAGTTTCTTCTTTATTCAATAAAACCGGACGACATATACTGTGCATATCGGATGATTTGGAAGAAGCCGGTTATTTTTATCATGATGTGTGTCAATTGCTGGGAGAGGACCGGGTATTGTTTTTTCCTTCTGCTTATAAAAGAAATATTCGTTACGGACAAAAAGATCCGGCCAATGAAATATTGAGGACCGAGGTGTTGGGACAGTTAAATAACCGTGAAAAGCCGTTTGTTTTGGTTTCTTATCCCGATGCTTTGATTGAGAAAGTGGTTTCCGGGGATCGGTTAAAGAATCATACATTAAAGATTAGTAAAACAGAACGGATCGACAGCTCTTTTGTGTCGGAAGTATTGGATTCTTACGGTTTCGAATATACGGATTATGTATATGAACCCGGTCAATATGCCGTAAGAGGTTCCATCATTGATGTTTTTTCTTATTCCGGTGAATATCCTTATCGTATTGATTTTTTTGGGGATGAAGTAGACAGTATTCGTACTTTTGATGTGGAAACTCAGTTATCCAAAGAGAAGTTGGATGAAATGTTGATTATTTCCGCTCAAAACAAGAATCCGGAAGTTACCTTGTTTGATTATCTGAAGAAAGAAACGATTCTGCTGTTTAAAAATGAAAACCGGGCTTATGAAAAGATGGAATCGGTGCGGACAGAAGAGCCGGTAGTAACCAATGAAGAAACGTTTCAATCCATTGATGAAATCCGAGCTTTGCTGGCTTCTGTAGAAGGTATTAAGTCAGTGACGAATATGCATGTGAAGTTGCATTTGGGAAGTCCGGATGTATATGCCAAATCCAATAAAAATCATACTCTGATTAACTTTTTTACGGAAAGACAACCATCTTTTCATAAAAATTTCGAAGTGGTGGCTCAATCGTTTACTCATTTTTTGGAAAAAGGGTATCGTATTTTTATTTTAACGGACAATGAAAAGCAAATCAAACGGATTCGATCTATTTTTGAGGATAGAAGAGATTCGATTACGTTTACGCCCGTATTAAAAGTTGTACACGAAGGATTTACGGAAGATACGTTAAAGATTTGTGTTTTTACCGATCATCAGATATTTGACCGTTTTCACAAATACAACTTGAGATCGGATAAGGCTCGTTCCGGGAAAGTTGCTCTATCATTAAAAGAGTTGCAACAATTTAATTTGGGAGATTATATTGTTCATATCGATCATGGGGTAGGTCGGTTCGGAGGATTGATCCGTACGGAAATCAACGGAAAGATGCAGGAGGTAATCAAACTTACCTTTTTGAATGAGGATATTATTTTTGTCAGCATTCACTCCTTGCATAAAATATCCAAGTATCGGGGAAAAGAAGGAATCCCTCCCAAATTAAATAAAATCGGTTCGGGAGCTTGGGAGAATCTGAAAAACCGGACCAAGAAAAAGGTAAAAGATATCGCCCATGAATTAATATTGTTGTATTCGAAGAGAAAACAGGAAAAAGGGTTTGCTTATTCACCGGATACGTATTTGCAGCATGCTTTGGAAGCTTCTTTTATTTATGAAGATACACCGGATCAGCTGAAAGCAACGGCTGATGTCAAACAGGATATGGAAACCGGTCGTCCGATGGACCGGCTCATTTGCGGAGATGTGGGCTTCGGCAAAACGGAAGTGGCGATCCGGGCTGCTTTTAAGGCCGTGACTGACGGAAAACAAGTGGCGGTATTGGTCCCTACTACGTTGTTGGCTTATCAACATTATCATACCTTTAAAGATCGGTTGGCTGATTTTCCGTGTACGGTGGATTATCTTTCCCGAGCACGGAAACCAAGTGAGGTAAAAGATATTTTACAAAAAATCAAGTCCGGAAAGATTGATATTCTGGTAGGAACACATCGGTTGGTCAGTAAGGATATTGAGTTCAAGGACCTCGGATTATTGATAATAGATGAGGAACAAAAGTTTGGAGTAGGCGTAAAAGAGAAATTAAAACAAATGAAAGTGAATGTGGATACGCTGACCTTAACGGCAACTCCGATTCCCCGGACTTTGCAGTTCAGTTTGATGGGAGCGCGAGATCTCTCTTCCATTACTACACCGCCACCCAATCGATATCCGATCCAAACCGAAGTCCATCGGTTCGGAGGGGAAATTATCCGCGAAGCAATCGGTTTTGAAATGAGTCGTAACGGTCAGGTGTTTGTTATTAATAATCGAGTGCAGACTATCTTTGAGTTGGAGAAACTGATTCGTAAGGAGGTGCCCGATGCTCGGGTGGCAGTGGGACATGGTCAAATGGACCCTTCTAAGTTGGAAGAGATCATTACTGATTTCGCCAATTACGAATATGATGTACTGATTGCGACTACCATTATTGAAAACGGGATAGATGTTCCCAATGCAAATACGATTATTGTGAATAATGCTCATCATTTCGGATTGAGTGAATTGCATCAGTTGAGGGGTCGGGTGGGGCGCAGTAACCGTAAGGCATTTTGTTATTTGTTGGCACCTCCCATGCATACTTTGAGTCCCGAAGCTCGACGAAGGTTACAGGCCATCGAGAATTTTTCGGAATTGGGAAGCGGCATTCACATTGCCATGCAGGATTTGGACATTCGGGGAGCCGGCAATATGCTGGGAGCCGAGCAGAGCGGTTTTATTGCCGATTTGGGATATGAAACCTATCATAAAATTTTGGATGAGGCGGTGAGGGAATTAAAGAACGAAGAATTTGCGGAATTATATAAAAATGAGGATCAAATAGATACCGGTGAATTTTATGTAAATGAAACGGTTGTTGAAAGTGATTTGGAACTGCTGTTTCCGGCTACTTACATTCCCAATGATTCCGAGCGAATTCTTATTTACCGGGAATTGGATTCGTTGGAATCGGATGAAGAGATCGCCGGGTTTCGTGCCCGACTGGAAGACCGGTTCGGAAAGGTTCCTCGACAAGGCGAAGAGTTGCTTCGGGTGGTCCGCTTGAAAAGATTGGGTAAAAAGTTGGGTATGGAGAAAATCATTCTCAAACAAGGTAAAATGAATCTTTACTTGGTAACTAATCCGGATTCTCCTTATTATCAAAGTGAAGCCTTCGGAAAATTATTGAAATATGCCCAAAAAGAATATAAAAGGTGTCAATTGAAGGAAACAAATAAGCGACGTTCGGTGTTGATTCAACAGGTAAAAAGTGTTGAGGAAGCATGCAATATTTTAGAAAAAATCAGTTTGATATAGCATCACCAATGAATTACGAAGAGGCCTTACATTATTTATATAACGAAACACCCATGTTTCAGAAAACAGGTTCTTCCGCATATAAAGAAGGATTGGAAAATACGTATGCGCTGGATTCTTATTTCGGACGGCCGCATCAAAAATTTCGAACCATTCATGTGGCGGGAACGAACGGTAAAGGTTCCGTGTCGCATTTATTGGCTGCTGTTTTGCAACAAGCGGGATATCGTACGGGTTTATATACCTCTCCGCATCTAAAAGATTTCAGAGAACGTATTCGGGTCAACGGTCAGCCCATCCCGGAGAATTTGGTGACCGATTATGTGAATAACCGGCAGGATTTTTTTCGTACGCTTCAACCTTCTTTTTTTGAATTGACTACCTCCATGGCCTTTTTATATTTTGCCGAATCCGGGGTAGATGTAGCCGTAATTGAAGTGGGTTTGGGAGGACGGTTGGACTGTACCAATATAATTACGCCGGACCTGTCGGTCATAACCAATATCAGTTTTGATCATACGGCGTTGTTAGGGAATACACTCTCCGCGATTGCCGGGGAAAAGGCGGGGATTATCAAACCCGGAATACCGGTGGTGGTTGGAGAAACAACGGAAGAAACAAAAGCTGTTTTTGTGCGCAAAGCGAAGGAGGTTTCTGCACCTGTCTTTTTTGCGGAAGAAGAATATCCGTTGCTTTCTTCCCGGGAGTTGCCCGACGGTAAACGGTTGTTTGATTTTAAATCTTATCCCGGGCTGATAGGAGAATTGGGAGGATTGGCTCAGGAAAAAAATGCTTCTACTGTACTCTGTGCCATTGACCGACTAAAAGAAAGGTACAACCTTTCCCGGGATTTGGTATACCGGGGATTTGATTCGGTATTGGAAATGACCGGTTTACAAGGCCGTTGGCAGATTATTCAGGAAAATCCGCGTATTATTTTGGATACGGCCCATAATCCGGCAGGGATGGAATACATTGTACGTCAGCTTCGTAGAGAACATTTCAAACAATTGCATATCGTGATCGGCATGGTGAATGACAAAGACGTGCGTGCCGTATTGAAATTACTGCCCGAGGATGCCCGGTATTATTTTACAAAAGCGTCCATCTCCCGAGCATTGAATGAGAAAGAGTTGGCCCGGATTGCCGGGGAATTCCATTTACGGGGAGAGCTATATCCTTCCGTCGAAGCTGCTTTGGAAGTAGCAAAGAGTACGGCCTCATCCGATGATCTCATTTTTGTTGGAGGAAGTACATTTGTAGTGGCGGATGCACTTTCGATAGCGTAAAGGCAAAGAGTTTTAATTATTAATCTTCTCCATATTCGTCGGTCATTGTTATTTTACCGTCTCTGTCATAATATTTCCATGTTCCGACCGCTTTTCCGTTTTTATACATTCCTTCTTGCATAATTTTTCCTTCATCTTGGGGATCGCTGTAATAAAAAAGCCGGAAAATACCGTCTTTCGCTCCGGCGTTGTAAAATAGTCGTTCCCGGATTCTTCCGTCATTATAAAATTCATAAAGTCCGTGCAGTTCGTTATTCACATAGTTTTTAACACTATGAATTTTTCCATTCTCAAATGTTTTCCAACAACCTTCTTTTTTTCCGTTTGTGTAGGTTCCTTCTTCTTCCATTCGTCCTTCTACATCAAAACTTTTATATTCTCCGTGATGTACGAATTTTTTTATTCGGGAACGCTCTGTTTTACTGTATTTTTCTTCTAATTTGAGATTCCCGTTTTTGTAATATTTTTTATGTTCCCCTATTAAAGCTCCTTCTTTATAAGTTGCCAACTCCTTTAATTTTCCATTATCATAAAACTCTTCAAAAAGACCGTCTTTAACACCGTTTCTGTAGAATGCATTTGTTTTTGGACTTCCGTTTTCATGGAACGTTTTCTCGGAACCGTTTTTCCGGCCTTTATCATATTCCGTCACGGCTTTCGGATTTCCGTTACTGTAATATTCCCGGAAGGTTTGATGGTAGTCGGATAGGTACTCATCGTTAGCAATTCCTTTTTGTTTTGGTTTTCCGTTTTCATAAAAGGCTTCAAAATGATAGAGTTGGGATGTTTTGTCATAATTGACGGTAGTGGATATACTTCCGCTTTCATAAAATGAGTTCCAGTTTCCTACCGGTTTATCATTCAGGTATTCTCCCTTTTTGCGTAATTTTCCCGAACGATAATAGCTTTCATAAAGTCCGTTCATTTGATGATGGGCATACCGGGTGATTGATTCCGGTTCTCCCGAATTATAAAAAGTTTTCCACACTCCGGATTTCAGGTTTTCTTCAAAACAAGAAAGTTTTTTTAATTTTCCATTTAAAAAGTATTCTCTCACTTCGACCGGTAAACCGTTTTTGTATATTTCTTCTTTTACGGGTGCATTTTTTAATCTTCGATCGTAAAAATTCCATGTACCTTCCGGTATTCCGTTTTTGAAAGATCGGGTTTCTTCTTTGGTTCCGTCCCACCCGTAAGATATCCATTCACCTTCTTTTTTCCCGTTCTTAAAAGTACCTTCTTCTACCGGTATATTCTTTGCGGTAAACTGTTGGTAGGTCCCGTTGGGAATACCGTTTTTTAATGAAATGAAAAAATAGCTGTCATCCGCATTGATTACCTTAAAAGATCCGGATAGTTTTTTTCCTCCTTTCATATATATATTTTCTTCTCCTTGAGAGGAGATTTCAACTAAGGAACGGGAAATAACTTCTTGAGCTTTTAGCGAGGTGTTGAGAAGTAAAAATAAAATTAATCCGAAAATGACGGGATAATTCATG
>DAIQOU010000292.1:0-6029 GCA_036787725.1 Bacteroidales bacterium | reverse complement strand
TCTAATCCTTAATCCGGGATTATATATAAAACACTCTTTCTCGGACATTTTTTATTAATTGTTGGAATAATTGGACTCTTATTTTTTTATATTTGCAAATACCGGTCGAATTTAATATCGACTTTACTAAAAACACATTGAATTATGTCAGCAGAAAAATTATGGAGCAAGTGGGAAAAATCGGTCGCCTCTCGCGGAATGTTCTCATCAGAAGTAGAAGCCTATTTAAAAGGAGAAAGACCGGATTTACCCTCACTTTCCGGGAGAAAAGAATACATCGATTACGATGATGAATTTATTAAAGCTTTGGATGGGGAAGCGGCCGACCTTACCCGGCGCATGTTATATGTTATTTCCAAAATAAAATACGGAGGTCCTGTCAATCCTTACTATGCAGTCAAAGACATGACGGTTTGTTGTCGAATCGGTTATACATTTGAAGAAATAATAAATATATACAAATCGATTGCCACTAAAAACATACAGGATAAAGTGTACCGGATTGCAGAGATGCTTGCAGATTTCTTTTTATCCGAAACTGAACAATTAATCGACATTTACTTTACCGATCCGGAAAAAATGATAACCGAAGCAAAGTCAAACCGAGTGGGTTATTTGGTTATCAATATGGCCGGAATCCTGTATATCAAAAACCCGACGGCTTATCAACGGTTTTTCCCGGTTTTAACCGTCGCAACAGAACGATTAGCCGCCCGAGAAGAAATAACAGGCTTATTAATAAAGATTCATCCTATAGCGGAAGAATTCAAACAGAATTTAAGTCAAGTCATATTGAAATATGTAAACGTAAATCGCCATTTATTGCAGATTTTACCCTCCGGCACTTTTCCTTCTTTATTAAAGAGACTGGGACTACCCATGTTTCCCTATCATGTATTGGTTGCATTGGATATAATCAAAGTACCTCATCTCCCGGATTATCTTTACACTCTTTTCAACGAAGATAAAGAGCAATTTATGGAAACCTATCGTTCGATGGTTTCCGTTCCTCAATACGATGGCGCCTTGAAATCATTGCGTCTGCTAGCCATTATGTTGAAAAACGGAGAAGGAAAAGAAGAATTGGAAGAAATGAGGGTTCGCATTCTTAATTATACCAACTCGTTGAACCAATGTTTTATTCAGGGAACCGATCTGGCAAAGGGTTTTCTGTTGGATAAAGAAACTCCGACAGAAGAATTGGCGGATCGACTAACATTTATCCGCTACGGCTTCAGATATAATGCTTCCCGAGTGTTGACTCCCTATGCTGCTCTATACGAATACAGCCCGGTTGCCAAAAAATTAATTGATTTGATCTTCCTTTCCCTCCTCAGAAAAAAGGATTCCGAAAACTTAGCTCACATAACGAATGATTTTATTTCCGGTCGTGTAAGTTGGCTCAAGTCCTCCCGTTCCGAAAGTTTGCGTTTATTATTTGACTTGGGATTAACACGAGAAAATTTATTTTCTGCTTATTGCCTCACTCAAACAAGCGACCATTCAAGTGACCGGTATGACTCCGGACTTACTTCGGAATTGATTGTCGAAGTTATAAAAGAATACGAAAAAGAAGCGACCGATTTTCTGAGCGATAATACATCCAAATCAGTTGAAGAAGTATTAGTTTGGATCGAATTACTTTACAATGAAATGAAAATGGAAAACTATTTCCCTTTGATTGAACTATTAAACGACAAATCCAAAAAAATAAGAAAAGCTTGTGAAGTCATTTTATCTGCACATGAGGAAGAAATACGCTCCACATTAGAAGAAATGCGTCCTAAATTAAAAGGAGAAGCCGGTCTTGCCGTTCGACGTATCATTTCCAACTGGGACAACGAACATAAATTCGGAAAAGATTTTACATTTAAAGATAATGAAACGGTTGTCGAATTTTGTAAAGAGAACATCAATACGGACAATAAAAAGGCTATTGCTTGGATTCCGGAAGACTTATTTTCGGGGATCCGATTTGCAGACGGAAACGGCGTTGCTCCGGAAACGGTACCTAAATATATCTTAACAGAATACCTGTCGCTCGAAGAACCTACCCGTATAAAACCGTGCGATAAAGTAGTCGAACAACTGAACTCTTCGGATTTTTCTGCATTTTTAGATAATGTTTTCTCTCTTTGGTCAGACAACGGAGCGGAAGCCAAGAAAAAGATGATCTTAGTCCCCTACTGTATTTATTCGCCCGATAGTAAAGTTATTGCATTACGCCGAAGGATTGAGGAATGGGCCGGTGCCTCCAGAGGAGCTATTGCGGCATTCGCAGTTATGGCAATTGCTTTGAATGGAGGGAGTGTTGCTTTAATGATGATAGACAGTATGTCCAATAAATTCCCAAACAACCAAGTAAAAAATGCAGCCAAAACAGCTTTTTCTTTTGCAGCCAAAGCGTTGGAAATACCGGAAGATGTACTGAGCGATCGCATTGTTCCCACCCTCGGATTCAACAAGCAGGGAGAAAAAACATTGGATTACGGAAATCGAAAGTTTACAATCTCATTGAACCCGGATTTCTCGTTATCTGTTTATGATGAAGCAAAAGGTAAAACAGTAAAAAGCTTACCGGCTCCCGGAACAAACGATGATAAACAAAAAGCAGAAGCTGCCAAAAAAGAATTCTCGGAACTTAAGAAACAAATGAAAGCCGTTATTCAGTCCCAAACTGTACGGTTGGAGAAAGTATTGATGAATGGACGAAAATGGAATACGGAAAGATGGACAACCTTGTTTGTGGAAAATCCGATCATGTTACGGTTTGCCACCGGACTGGTATGGGGAATATATGAAAAAGATATCCTTGGTGACATGTTTCGTTACATGGATGACGGAACTTTCAATTCGGTAGAGGAAGAGGAATATATTTTGCCCGAAAACGCAAGTATTACATTAGTTCATCCGATTGAAACAAATGCCGAAACAATCGAAGCTTGGAAACAACAATTGGAAGATTACGAAATCTCTCAGCCTATTTCTCAATTGACAGTAAAGACAACGAAACTTGGAGAGGACGATATAGAAGGAAAATGCATTACACGATATGACTCCAAATGCGTAAAAGCAGGTAAAATAACAGCTATTGCAAAAAAGTATGACATGATCCGAGGAGAGATTTGGGATGCAGGAAGTTTCACAAATTATCACTTCTTGGATAAATATTTAGGGATCGGTGTTCAACTTAACTTTGAATGGATGTATATGGGAATCGATTATGACGAGGACATTACTCTGAAAAAAGTTATTTTCTACCGGATTCCGGAAGAGTACGAAGGTAAACCGGAAGACGAAATAAAAGATAATCTTATTATCGAGCCGACAGATGTCCCTAAACGTTTTTTAAGCAGCATCTTAACTATTTTCGATTCATTATTAACATAACAGAAGGTTATTAGAACTTTTAAATACATCACTATGATCATTGGGATTCCAAAAGAAATTAAGAATAATGAAAACCGGGTGGCCATGACGCCCGCCGGTGTGTTAGAACTGACTCGTCATAATCATGTGGTACTGGTGGAAGCCGAGGCCGGAAAAGGAAGCGGAATTTCGGATGAAGAATACATCCGGGTCGGTGCCTCTATGGTCAGTTCGGCTAAAGAGGTATGGGAAAAAGCCGAGATGATTGTAAAAGTAAAAGAGCCCGTAAACCGGGAACTCTCATGGGCTCGGGAAGAACAAATTATTTTCACTTATTTCCACTTTGCTTCCTCGGAAGAATTAACCCGAGCTATGATGAAGAGCAATTCCATTTGTATCGCCTATGAGACAGTCGAAAAGGCAGACCGCAGTTTGCCGTTACTGGTCCCCATGTCGGAAGTCGCAGGAAGAATGGCAGTACAAGAAGGTGCAAAATATTTGGAACGAATATTCGGAGGAAAAGGTGTATTATTAGGAGGAGTTCCCGGAACCCCTCCCGGAAAAGTACTGATTCTCGGAGCGGGCATCGTAGGTATTCAAGCAGCTAAAATAGCTGCCGGATTGGGAGCCTCCGTCACCATTACAGATATTAATATAGAAAAATTACGTCAGGCCGGCAACATACTACCTCCTAATGTTATCACCGAATATTCTAATGAATATACCATTCGGGAATTGATCCGCACTCAAGATTTAATTATAGGAGCCGTTTTAATTCCGGGAGCCAAAGCTCCTAAATTGATTACTCGAGACATGCTGAAGGAAATGCAACCCGGCACGGTCATAGTAGATGTGGCGGTAGATCAGGGTGGTTGTTTTGAAACTACAATTCCCACCACTCACAAAGACCCCATCTTTATCATGGATGAAATAGTTCATTATTGTGTGGCCAACATGCCGGGAGCGGTTCCTTACACTTCTACCAAAGCATTGACAAACTGCACTCTCCCTTATATAGTGGAAATTGCAAACAAAGGATGGAAAAAGGCTTGTTCGGAAAATACAGAATTACTGCAGGGGCTGAACATTATTACCGGAAAAGTAGTTTATAAAGCAGTAGCAAAGGCATTTGGAATAGAACCGTTTGACCCGGTCCCCCTGCTCGAAATAAATAAATGATCATTCTCTAAATCAATGAAAAAAATTTCTTCCGACTTTTTTCAACGGGATGCACTGATTGTAGCTCCTGATTTACTTGGAAAATATATTGTTCGCAAATATGATTCCGGGGAAATCGAACGTTTCAAAATAACGGAAGTAGAGGTGTATCGGGGAAAAGAAGATAAAGCATGCCATGCCGCTAAAGGCCGTACCAAGAGAACAGAAGTTATGTTTCACAAAGGTGGGAAAGCGTACGTTTATTTGATTTATGGCATTTATTGGATGCTCAATTTTGTAACAGGGCAAGAAAATGAACCCCAAGCCATACTTATCCGAGGCGTAGAAGGATATCCGGGTCCCGGAAAACTAACGAATCGACTGAAAATCACAGGTGATTTCTATGGAGAACTGCTTACCTCCGATCGGATCTGGTTGGAAGATGCAGGGGAAAAACCGGCCTATACTCAAACACCTCGCATTGGTATCGATTATGCAGAAGAATGGAAAGACATTTGCTGGCGATTCATTGTTAAAACCGACTCTCAACACACAAGAAACAAAGAAAACCAAACTTTTTAATAAATCTAAAATAAGAAAGGCCGTCTTTTAGACAGCCTTTCTTATTTTCTCTAACAGTATCTATTAATACCTTTGTCCGTATCCTCCTCCTCTATTGTTTCCGTAACCGCCTCCTCTGTTGTTGTCGAAATTACGTCTTGGTCTTTCTTCACGAGGTCTGGCTTCCGAAACGGAGATGGTTCTTCCATCGTATTCGGCGCCGTTCAGTTCGGAAATAGCTTTTGAAGCAGCTTCATTATCAGACATTTCAACAAATCCGTAACCCTTAGATCTTCCTGTTTGACGATCAATGATAACTTTAGCGGAAGAAATGTCTCCATACTCTTCAAATAGAGTCAATAAATCGGCATCGTTTACTTTGAAACTCAAGCCTGCAATAAAAATGTTCATTAAAAATAAAATAAATTGTAAATAAAAAATAATTAATCAGTTGAGATTTGTGCAGAGCTAAATGCCAGAACGAAAAGAATCGAAAAAGGAAATAAGTCTGAACCTGAATGCTCAAATGTTGGGGCAAATATAAGAAAAATAAAATAAATCCCCTCGTTTTTTAAGGAAATAATTACTATTTTTTATTTTTATTCTTTATAAGCTATTTATAGATTAACCGGATAATTTTCAGCTTCCTATTGGGCGATCAAACGGGCCGCCTCTTTGTATATTCATTTTTTTTCTTATATTCGTCACTAAAAATAAGGTTAACTTCTTTTTTAGACAGTTACATCTCCTTTCATCCATGAAAACAATGTATAGAAAACAAAAAAGAGATTAACTTTTATGAGATCCAAGGTATTGCAGGCAAGGGTTCTCCCTTTTTTCTAAAGAAACGATAAATTATATAAAATCAATTTAATTGTTTATCATTTTATTGATAATATTCTAACTAACAGAGTTTTTAATTGTTCTAACAGATAAAAAAG
>DAIQOU010000291.1:0-6052 GCA_036787725.1 Bacteroidales bacterium | reverse complement strand
TATACTCCGAAAGCGCAATTTGAAAGGGTTTGGAATGAAGTCACTTTATTGTGTCGCGGACTGATTTTGAACGATCGGGGGGAGGTAGTGGCGCGTCCTTTCAGAAAATTCTTCAACCGGGAAGAATTGGACAGTGCCGAGGTGCCGAATTTACCTTTTGAAGTATATGAAAAAATGGACGGTTCGCTGGGAGTAATGTATTGGTATGACGGAAAGCCTTATATTGCCACTCGAGGTTCTTTTACGGGAGTTCAGGCTGCGAAAGCAAATGAATTATTGTATGGAAAGTATAAAAATACCATCTCACGATTAAATCCTTCCAATACCTATTTATTTGAAATTATTTATCCGGAAAACAGAATTGTGGTAGACTACGGGGATACGGAAGCGTTGGTCTTATTAGCTGTTACAGATACCCGAACGGGAGAAGAATATGCACTTGAAGACATCGGATTTCCCCTTCCCAAACGATATGACGGGATTCGTGACCTTGAACAAATCAGGAATCTGAACGACAACGGGAAGGAGGGATTTGTGATTCGTTTCAGTAATAATTTCCGAATGAAGATGAAGTTTAAAGAATACCTCCGGTTACATCGGATTCTTACCCAAGTATCTTCTGTTACCATATGGGAATACTTAAAAGAAGGCAAGCCCTTGGCGGAATTGTCGGATAAGGTCCCCGATGAGTTTTATCGATGGATGGAAAGAACACGAGATCGTCTGTTAAACGAATATAAAGAAATAGAGGAAATATGCAAAACCGATTTTAAAGTGTTGGAATCGGAAAAAGAAACTGCTCTCTATTTCCTGACAAAAGCTTATCCGGCTGTTCTGTTTGCCATGCTCAAACAACGGGATTATGCTCCGATTATTTGGAAAAGGATACGGCCCGCATTTGAAAAGCCGTTTTGGATCGAAAAATAATAAGAAAAATAATATCCCTTCTTAATAAGTGTAAAAAAGAATTGCTCATTGTTTTTTGATAATTATCTTTGCAAAAGCTTCTTCTTTATTTTTACTATTTAGTATCCACTGAAATAAATAGAGAAATAAGAAAGACAATGTGCTTAAATATTGATAATTATGTTTGTTTGACTGCATAGGATTATGTGAAGAAATGTTACCTTTGCAGGTATATTGATTATGAAGAGCAATGAGTGAAGATAAAACCAAAGAAATTGTAAAGCAACAATTTACAGCATATCTTACCGAAAAAGGATGCCGGAAAACCCCCGAAAGGTACGCTATTCTAGATCTTATATATACCAAATCCGGTCATTTTGATATGGACAGTTTATATGTTGCCATGAATCAAAATAATTTTAGAGTAAGTCGTGCGACTCTTTATAATACCATGCAACTGTTGCTTGAGTGTAAATTGGTGAGAAAGCACCAGTTCGGGACAAATTTATCTTATTATGAAAGAACATTCAATAATGATTTTCATTATCATCTGATCTGTACCGAGTGCGGTCAGGTAGAAGAATGTAAAGACATTGATCTGAAGCAAGTCATCAAAAATAAACGAATAAAGCGTTTTACGCCTTCTTATTACAGTTTATATATTTTCGGATTGTGTAATAAATGTGCTAAAACGGTCGGAAAAAAACGAAATTGAATCAATTTAATCTTAGAATAATGAAAACAGATGTTTTATTGGGTCTGCAATGGGGAGATGAAGGAAAAGGAAAAGTAGTAGATGTTCTGACTCCCCGTTATGATGTTGTAGCCCGTTTTCAAGGAGGTCCGAATGCCGGCCATACCCTGGAATTTGAAGGACAGAAATATGTATTGCGTTCTGTCCCTTCGGGCATTTTTCAGGGAGGTAAAATTAATGTGATCGGGAACGGAGTCGTATTGGATCCGGCTCTTTTTAAGCTGGAAGTCGAAGCGTTAGAAGCTTCGGGTCATGATATAGCTTCTCGTTTGTTTATTTCCAAAAAAGCTCATCTCATATTGCCGACACACCGTTTGTTGGATGCTGCCTATGAAGCTGCAAAAGGGAATAATAAAATCGGAACCACCGGAAAAGGAATCGGACCGACCTATACGGATAAGGTAAGCCGGAACGGATTGAGAGTCGGGGATTTATTACATAACTTTGAAGAGAAATATGCAGAGGCAGTCAGACGTCATAAAGAAATGTTGGATCGCCTCGGTTATGAATATGATTTAAGTTCTATAGAAAAAAGCTGGTTCGAAGGCATTGAGTTCTTGAAAAAGTTCAATCTGATCGACAGTGAGCACTTTTTGAATAAAAGATTGAAAGCCGGCCAACGTATCTTGGCAGAAGGAGCTCAAGGTACGCTGTTGGATATCGACTTCGGTTCTTATCCTTTTGTCACTTCTTCCAATACTGTTTGTGCCGGAGCTTGTATCGGTTTGGGAATTTCTCCCGAAAAGATAGGCGAAGTATACGGTATCTTCAAAGCGTATTGTACCCGGGTGGGAAGCGGTCCTTTTCCTACCGAGTTGTCGGATGAAACCGGCGATGAATTGAGAGACCGGGGAGCTGAATACGGTTCGGTAACGGGACGTCCTCGTCGCTGCGGTTGGATCGATTTGGTAGCTTTGCGTTATGCTATTATGCTGAATGGTGTAACCCAATTGATTATGATGAAGAGTGATGTATTGGATAGTTTTGAAAATATCAAGGCTTGTGTTTCGTATAAAATAGAAGGAGTGGAAACTTCCGATTTTCCGTTTGAAATCGGAGATGAAGTGATGCCCGTTTATGTTGAATTGCCCGGATGGAAAACGGATCTTTCGAACGTACGCCAAGAAGATGAATTTCCGGTAGAATTTAATAATTATTTATCGTTTTTGGAAAAAGAATTGCAAGTCCCCATCAGAATAGTTTCGGTTGGTCCTGACCGAGCGCAAACAATTATCCGAAAATAGTTGTTTTATCTTTTAAATAGATTATTTTCGGGTATCATCTTTGTTTTGACCGACTGAAGGAGAGTCAAAACAATCAATTAATTAAGCATGGGACTATATTGGATTTTATTTATTGGTACGGCTGTCGCAAGTTGGTTGGTTTCTTGGAATTTGCAGCGAAAATTTAAAGCTTACTCCGAGATTCCGTTAGGGAATGGAATGACCGGGAAAGATGTGGCCGAGCAGATGTTGCGAGATAACGGAATTAATGATGTGAAGGTGCTGGCTACTTCCGGAGCGTTAACCGACTATTATAATCCGACTAGTAAAACCGTCAATTTGAGCACTTCCGTCTATTCCGATCGAAGTGTTGCAGCGGCAGCGGTTGCTGCACATGAATGCGGTCATGCGGTGCAACATGCACGGGCATACATTGCATTGAGAATGCGGTCGGCAATGGTTCCTTTCGTTACTTTTTCATCTCGATGGGTATCTTGGATTCTGTTGGGAGGAATGATTTTGTTGGGAAATAACGGAAATCCCATTGTTTTATTGATTGGTATCGGTCTTTTTGCCATCACCACATTATTTAGTTTTATCACGCTTCCGGTTGAAATTGATGCCAGTAAGAGGGCATTGGTTTGGTTAAACCGTTCGGGTATTACGGATTCGAGAACTCATGATAAGGCTGAAAAAGCGTTGCGGGCTGCTGCTTATACTTATGTAGTGGCGGCACTCAGTTCGTTAGCGACATTGTTGTATTATATTATGATATTTTTAAGCGGTAGCAGGAGAAATTAAATGGAATCAAAAATTAAACTTAATGTATTGGGGATAACCTTCAGCCAAGTACAGGCAGGAGCATATGCGTTGGTATTGGCAGAAGAAGGAGGTTTTCGTCGGGTGCCCATTATTATAGGAACCCCCGAGGCTCAGTCTATCGCCATATTTTTGGAAAAATTACAACCTCCGCGTCCTCTTACCCATGACCTTTTCATTTCTTTTGCTCGGGCTTTAAATGTAAAACTGGAGGAAATTAATATTTATCGGTTTGAGGAGGGAATATTTTATTCGAAACTTATATTTCAACAAGAAGATCGAGAAATTATAATTGATTCCAGGACTTCGGATGCAATCGCATTGGCTATTCGCACCGGTTCTCCTATATATACTACAGAGGAGATTATGCAAGAAGCCGGGATTATTATGGAAGATGACGGTTTTTCAGATGGGGAAATTTCGTCCGAGACGGAAGACGGAGAACTCTCTTATGAAGAAATGAATTTAGAAGAATTGCAGGATGCCTTGAATGAGGCGGTTATAAAAGAGGATTACGAAAAAGCGTCTCGAATTCGGGATTTAATGAATCGAAAATAAGATCATCTCGAACTCGGGATAAGAATCAGATGATTTTTTAGTGAGAAGAAATGGTTATAGAACAGATTTCTGTATTGAATTTTAAAAATATAGAACAGGCAGATTTGACCTTTTCTCCTAAAATAAATTGTTTTTTCGGGAATAACGGAATGGGAAAAACAAATTTATTGGACGCTTTATATTACTTGTCATTTACAAAAAATCATACGAACTTACCGGATTCCCAGCTTATCTTACATGATAAAGATTTTGCAGTCTTACAAGGTTCCTATTTGTTTGAAGACGGACGCAAGGAAGAGATTTACTGCGGTATAAGAAGAAAGCAACGAAAAATATTTAAAAGAAATAAAAAAGAATACGAAAAACTTTCGGAACATGTCGGTTTGTTGCCGGTGGTAATGATTTCTCCCGCAGACATCGAATTGATACAAGGAGGCAGTGAAGGACGCCGTAAGTTTGTAGATATGGTCATTTCTCAGCAAGATTCCTCTTATCTTCACGCCTTGATTCGATATAATAAAGCGTTATTACAACGTAATTTTTTATTAAAGGAGGATAAGCACAACATTGATTCTTCTCTTTTTGATATATGGGACCATCAATTGGTTATGGCCGGGGAAGAAATCTATCGCAAGCGAAAAGAGTTTATGACTGTTTTTTTTCCTATCTTCCGACATTTTTATGAGCAATTGAATCAAACTAACGAAACCATAAAACTCACGTATGAATCTCAATTGCATGGTGCCGATTTTTCCGGTTTACTGTTTCGGAGGAGAGAAAGAGATCAATTGTTGGGATATACAAGTGCGGGAATACATAAAGACGATTTTGATTTCCGGTTAAATGATTTTCTGATCAGAAAAATTGGTTCTCAAGGACAGAACAAAACCTATTTGATAGCACTAAAAATGGCTCAGTTTGATTTTTTTATCCAATCCGGTTCTTCTGTTCCTGTATTACTGTTGGATGATATTTTTGACAAGTTGGATGCTCAACGTGTGGAGCGTATTATTAAATTAGTATCTCAATCCCGATTCGGACAAATATTCATTACCGATACCAATCGTAATTATTTGGATGAAATTCTTTCCGAATCACAATCCGACTATAAATTATTTCGAGTAGAAAACGGACAACCCGTAAATATATAATTATGAAGCGAACCAGTACTCAAAAATTGGGAGATGTCCTTAGCGACTATTTACAAGACAATCCGCAACTGTCTTCCAAATTGGCAGAGGTGAGGTTAATGAATGCCTGGAAAAATACATTGGGAAATTTAACCCGTCAATATACAACCAATCTGTTTGTTCGAAGGAAAATCTTATATGTAAAACTTTCTTCTTCTGTATTGCGAAATGAGTTGAGCCTTTGTCGTGAGCAATTAATTAAGAAGTTGAACGAAGAAGCCGGAGCAGATGTAATTGATGATATTGTATTAAGTTAAATATTACGTCCGGGGAACGTTTCTTTCTTATCGATTACTTCCACCGCCTTTAATACCATCGGATCATCGTTTAGATAAACGGAAAAGAATCCCGCATCACCAAAAAAATTTCGAATAATATAAGCGTGTGTTGTTTTCTCGATCAGCTTGGAGGATATATTAATGAGTACCGGGCGTCTTCGAATTCCTTTTGAATCGGCATAAGAGATAATATTTTCCAACAGAGGTTGCAATTTTAGGTAACCCCATAAAGTTTGGTAGTCTTTAAATTTACTCAACTTCTCTCTATGTTCATCTGCATATTTAAAGGTATATTCTTGAAATATATCTTTATTTTCCAAAGAG
>DAIQOU010000290.1:0-6092 GCA_036787725.1 Bacteroidales bacterium | reverse complement strand
ATAATATATAATTCGGTTCATATTCTTTATTTCTTAAAAATGTCTTCAATATGGCTTTGCCTCTCCTGTATTTCGGCTTTTAATTGATGAATATCTATATTCCAAGCGGTAAGTAACCAAGCTGCACACACATCCAGTTTTTGCAGAATATAATATCTCCCGTCCGTATAATCCTCGCTTCCGGGATTATTCGGGTCTTTCGCCATTTCGAGTATGTCTTCCCATTCCTTATCGGACTTCACCAAATAATTGGAAATGGTTTCTACAAAGTCTTCTCTCGGCTGACTGCTTGCATAAGGAGATACAAAACCCAATTGGGCGGCTTCTCTTTGCGACCTGTCCTGCCATCCGAATGATGCATATTTGCCTTTACTGATATCATTAAAGCTGACGGGATAAGTCTTTTTTTGATGAAGAATATGGGCAAACTCATGGTGCATGGTATTGAAATAATACTCATTCATTTTTGTAACATCCGTCCTGTCCAACGAATTGCAATCATATAATGTCACCAGTATTCCGCCTTCTGCGGTCCCCAAAATCCTTGTTTGAGAAACGGTATTATAAGCAGCCGAACCTATCACTTGGATAATGCGAGGACCATGCTCTTTAAGGAAATTTTCTCCGACTACTTTATTATAAGGTCCAAACCACAAATATTCGATCAATCGGGCCATTTCCTCCGATTTCTCAATATACGCCGGAACCAAATTATATCCCATATCCGCACTTATATCTTTCATTCGATAGCGAAATTCAAGATTATAAGTCTTCAAATAAGTCTCTTCCAACCATTTATCAAACTCATAAGTCTCGGAAGAAGGGTCCGACTCATCATCATCGATAAATATACTCGGCCCGAAATCATCGTCTTCATCGCATGCCGTCAGGAAGGGAAAAGAAAGACTCAACAATATAATCCATATTCCCCACCATTTTTTATCCGGTTTAATAAATCTCTTATTCATCGTCATTATTCATTATCAGTTTTGTCATTTTTGCTTCGGGATTACTATATACATTCGGTTCAAGACCGGCCGCAATCACACTTGCCGGCAACTGAAGCGCCCGACGCGGATCATCATATGTTAATTTTATCACCCGATTCTCTTCCCCTATGGCATGTTCGATTTCAATGCCGTAACGTTTGAGGTCAAACCATCTCAATCCGTCCAACACAGTCTCTATTCTTCTAAAATGCAGTACACAATCGATAAATGGTTTTTGTTCTTTTGTTACAACGAACCGGGGACTTAATTTTTCCGTATTGAATTGTTTAACAAATAAAGGCTTAGCCGCTGTATAAAAACTTTTTATTACCGACTCGGTCAACACTTCGTTCGAAAGCCGGACTTCATTCCATAATTGCAGATCTTTTACGGCATTGGCAGTTTGATTCAGATAAACATAGGCTTCTGCCCTGCACAACAATGTTTCTTCCGGAGTAAACTCCACCCGGACTTCCCTTGCAAATCCCGTACCGGCTACCCGATCCGTATATTCAAACATAGGATAATATTTAGGCAAATATAATCCGTAGTCCTGGCTCCCGATCACAAACAATTTACCTTCCATAGAAGGAGGATATTTTGATCCGGACCAGGTAGGACCCGTACCGTAAAGTCCCCCTTTCAATGCATCATCCCCATTATTCCCGTAGCGTGATCCGAAAACATCAATAAAATTAGAATATACAGGAATCAGCAATAAGTTACAAGTATGAACCGAATTGATGTAATCATATCCCAACAACCGGGGACCCGAATAATCCTTACTCCAATCCCGAAACGAATTTTTGCCGGGATTATCTCCCAATACAATATTGGCATACTCCACCACTTTATCATAATTTCTCTTATAAAGGTAAAAGCGAGCAGCAAAAGCAGCAGCAGCTTTTCTGTTAAAATGATACTGAGGAACCTGATATTCCCGGTCGGAAATCAAAGGAAACCCCGCTTCGATATCCGCTTCGATTTTTCGATACACCTCAGCAACCGTTCCTCTCGGGTATTTTACATCCACTTCGGTTTCGGGCTTCACGGAATAAGGGATTCCGGGATCCAGTTCGCTAAGTTCTTCATCCTTATACGTTTTTGAGAATAAGTTAACCAATAAAAAATGCCCGAATGCCCGACACAAAAGAGCTTCTCCCTTTTGTGGAGAGAGATCTGCCGTGGTACCTTCACTTTCCATTTTCTCAATGGCTTCCAACGCATGATTGGCTGTTGCAATCGCCTTATAGGTAGTTCCCCAAAAAGCTGTGGGGCTGTCTTGCGTCGTACCCGAAACGGCCGGTTCCCATGCAAATATCTCTTCATGAAAACGTCGAAACGCATTTAATTTAGGAGAAGGCTTAATATAATTATTGTTATCTATAAAATTATCCGAACTCAATTCTGCCATAATGGAATAACTCGCGTTGGGGTAGGCAGATACCAAGACGTCCCTAATCTTTGCCTTTGTATTTAATTCGGTTCTGTCGTCCGGATTCTTATCTAAAAAGTCATCACAAGATATCAATGACCACGAAAAAGCGCTAACTAAAACTATTAAAATATATGTTCGTCTCATATTCTACACAGATTATTAAATTCCAAACCTAAGCGTAAACGTAAATTGTTTCGGCATCGGAGAAGCCACTCCTCCCGAATTGACAAATTCAGGGTCCTGACCGTTCAATTTCTTATCGGCATATAATAAAAAGAGGTTGGTCGCCTGAAGTTTCAGTTGAAGATTACTTATTTTTTTCCCGATCAATTGAGGAGGGAAATCATAAGACAATGAAACTTCTTTCAAACGAATAAATCCTCCGTCCGCAATTCGTTCGGTTGAATAATTATAGGCATTATAAGCATAAGCCAGGTTACTTCCATATCGGTTATAATCCCGTAAAGACGCAATTACCGGAACAGTTGTATGCGCTTCGTCCCCTGCAACGGCCCAACGATTCTTAAACTCTTTCGGCATCGAAGTCAGGTCACTGTAAGAAGCTCTGAATACGGGATTCAATCGTACTTTATTACCAAAGGAATAAGTGATAAATGTATTTAATTTGAAATTTTTCCAAGTAAACACATTTCCCAAACTACCTATTATTGTAGGATCAATGGCACCTTCATATTTGAGAAATCCCAGATTTTCAAACTCTTGAAAATTAATATCAGTAACTGTTTCTTCATTATTCTGATTAATGAATACGGGTATTCCGTCTTCATTCAATCTCACAAAAGGAATTGAGAACAAAGCCCGGTGAGGGTAACCCTTAACAAAGCCGGTTCCGGTTATTAACTCCATGACAGACATTCTGCTGTTGAGCTCCGTAATTTCATTGGATGACTTTGAAAAAATAAAATCCGTAGTCCAAGAAAAATGTTCGGTTTGAATGTTCTTGGTCGACAGTGTAAACTCTATTCCATGCGATTTCATTTCAGCCACATTGGCTAATTTCATTGATTCTCCGCCGACTCCCTGAGTATAAACAACTCCGATAAGATCATAATTGTTGCGCGTATAAAAATCGGCAGATAAATTGATTCGATTATTCGCAAAACCGAGATCTACTCCGACATTGAATTCATGCTTTTTCTCAAACGTCAGTTCCTCATTGGCAATTCCGTTCAGTTGTAAACCCGATTCGCCGTCACTTGCGGTAGGCCTCCAAGGATTATAACTGGCAAATACAGGGAGTGCATTTGTAACCGGCGGGGGATCTGCCGTTAAGGAATAGGAAGCTTTAAGCGTTCCATGGGAAAGAACTGCTCCCACTGCATCCTTAAACCATTCTTCTTCATGAGCGGTCCACGCTCCGGAGACACTCCAAGTCGGCAACCAACGCGCCGCACGCGATTTTCCCAACCGATTTGTACCTTCATAACGGCCTCCGGTATTAAGCGTATAACGTCCCTTGTAGGAATAGATACCTTGAGCAAAGAAAGATGCATTACGGGAATAAGTACGAGTAAGATTATAATAAGTCGAACCGTCTTCTTTCCCTTGTTTGAATACCAAATAATCATAATAAGGATTGCCGCCATTATCATATTCATATCCCCATCCGCGAAACCATGAGCGTTCTCTTTGCGTATTGTTTGTTTCCATTCCTCCAAACAGATTCATAATATGCGTGTCTTCAAAAACCGTATTGTAATTAGCAGAAAGTCGCAAATCGATTCCTCTCATTGAAATGGCCGTTCTATTATATATCCCGCCTTTAGGAAGTATCGAAATAGGCAATGCCTGATCATCATCCGGATCGGTATACAGTAACGGATTACTTTCTCTGATTACGTCATCCACCGGGTCCACACCGGCCCGATATGCTTTGGCCTGATTGGATTGGTCCTTTATATGATGTTCATAAGCCGATGAATTAACCCTCAAAGCCGATAAGAAATTAACATCTAATCCTTTAACCGGCTTCCACGTCAGTTCTCCCTGAAATTTCAGATCAATCACATCCAGGTCCATATAATTGTTTTCCAACTCATGAAATATATTAAATGCAGCATAACTGCTCCTGTAAAATTGATTGGGGTCGAGCACCCGGGAAGTATTCAATGCATAACTGTAAGGGTTGATATCGAAATCCCTCTTCACTTCTCCGTTTACCACATCCACGTCCTGTCCCAATGTGCCCGGCGCTCGTTGTTTTCTGTACGAACCGTTTGCCAATAAATTGATAGTTAATTCGGGAAGAATATTGTAAGAACTGTTGATATTGGCAGTATATCTTTCGGCTTCACTCGATTTGTACCATCCCGGATCATTAAAAGCAGAAAGAGACACATAAAATTTAGACTTATCGGTTCCGGAAGAAATACCTACCGTATGATTTTGGGTCATATTTTGGTTGAATAATAAATCGAACCAGTTCGTATTACGGAATTCAGCCTGTCTTAAATACTCGTTCATTGCTTTTTGCCGGTTCATGAGTTCAAAACCGTTGATATTCCCGGATTCATCATAAATAGGACTGTTAATCATTTCCAGCATTTTCCCGTACACTCCAAAATTGGCAACCGGTGCAAGTGTTTCAAACTTCAACCAGCCTTTTTCTTCCATCTCTTTATAGATTCCTATTTGTTGTTGTGAATTGGAAATATTAAAATCACGATAAGAAGGTTTCAATCGTGTCGTAAATTCTCCCGTATAAGATAATTTACTTACCCCGGCAGTTCCTTTTTTCGTTGTAATAACAATAACCCCGGACATGGCACGCGCTCCGTAGATGGAAGTTGCCGAACCGTCTTTCAAAATCTGGAAACTTTCAATGTCATCGGCATTCAGGCCGGCAATGGCAGATGATAGCAGTGTTTCTGCATTTCCGGAAGATAATGCATCGCTTGATACATCCAACGCATCTTCAACAATAACACCGTCTACTACCCATAAAGGTTTTGAATTACCGTAAATAGAAGTAGCCCCCCGAACACGAATCTTGGGAGCTGTTCCGAAAGTTCCGGAAACATTCTGAACCGAAACCCCTGCCGAACGTCCTTCCAGGGCCCGGCTTACATCCTGAACACCATCCAACTTAGCCTTATCGGCTTCAATTTTATCTGTAGCTCCCGTAAAGAGTCTTTTATCGATTTTTGCCATACCGGTTACCACCACTTCACCCAACTCATGCGAATCCGGAACCATATGAATGGTAAGGACGGGTTTTATCTCCACCTCTTGGGTTTTCATCCCCAAATAGGCAACAATTAACATCTTACTGCCATCGGGCACATTCAACTCAAACTTTCCGTCCACATTGGTTGTAGCACCAATATTTTCGTGTCCTTTTACTTTCACAAGCGCTCCGATAATCGGTTCTCCGTTCTCATCATAAATGGTTCCCGCAGTTTTTGTTGTCTGAGCGATTAATAATTCCATGCTAAATAAAATACATGAAAGAATTAAAATCCATCTTTTCATAAATACATCATTTGTTTTTATTCGGATCATACAGAGCCCGCACTATTCGGTCTCATGGAGTCAACCACTTATTTTCCATGTGTATCCCAATACATGCACTATCCTATGCATCCTTTTTTATTAATCCTTATTGAAACCTATTTTAATAAAATCTCAATCAGCAATCCCGTTCT
>DAIQOU010000784.1:0-1757 GCA_036787725.1 Bacteroidales bacterium | reverse complement strand
GGATTTTTTTGAAAGAGAAAAGAAGGAAGCCTATTTTATTAAGCTAATGGAAAAAGTGGAAGAGGCCTATAATACGGAAACCGTATATCCTTCGAAAGAAGATATGTTTTCTTGTTTTGATTTGTGTCCTTATGAAAATGTAAAAGTAGTGATTCTCGGTCAGGATCCTTATCATGGGGAGGGACAAGCCCACGGTTTGTGTTTTTCCGTGAAACCCGGGGTGAAAATACCGCCCAGTTTAAGAAATATTTATAAAGAATTGAAAACGGATTTGGATATTGATCCGCCTACTCACGGTTATTTGGAAAGTTGGGCCGGACAAGGGGTATTGATGATGAATACCGGCTGGACGGTGAGTGAGGGTAAACCGGGAAGTCATAAGAAATTCGGATGGGCTACCTTTACAAGTCGTGTGCTGGAATTGTTAAATGAGTATGAAAAGCCGTTGGTATTTATTTTGTGGGGCAATCATGCAATTGATGCGGCCAAAGGAATTACCAATCCCAACCATTATTTAATCAAAGGAGTACATCCTTCACCATTGGCAGCCAAGGGAGGCTTTTTCGGAAGTAAGCCTTTTTCCAAAACAAACGAATATTTAACTGCCTCCGGAAGGGAGCCGATTGATTGGAAAATCGTATGATTTTTATTTTATAGAGAATTATATTGTTAAGCTACTGATAATAAGCATTAATACTGCTTAGTTGCTGGATGTTTTCTAATGCTGCTAACTCAATACGAATAAGATTAAGTGTTCGGAAGATGCTTTGTTTTTCCATTGTTTCAAAATAACTCTCCTGCAAATAGAGATAGAATGTCTATGTAGTTTATAATAGTTGGATTCAATTCTGTAATTTGGATAGAACAAACCGTAATTTGAATACTATTTAAGTGAAAAAGAATGAGTTTCTTTGCACTTACAAAGTATTATTCGATGAAATCTGATGAACCGGTATACAGAGTGAGGTCCATTAGCGAGCTCCACGATATTGTAAGGGTTGGAAAGCCCAAACATCCATTAATAACCATTATTGATTATTCTAAAACAGATGTTGCTGTTGCTCCGGAATCGGGACGATTTGTCTGTGAATTTTATTCGATAAACTTCAAAAGTAATTGCAGCTTGCGATATGGCAGAAAGTTCTTTGATCATAAAGAAGGAACACTGCTTTGTACAGCACCGGAGCAGGTTCTTGCGATAGAAAATACAGAAAGGACAAATGATGTTGAAGGCCGGGGATTATTTTTTCATCCTGAATTTATTCGAAATACCCCGTTAGGGAATAAAATAATGGAATACACCTTTTTCAGGTATGAAGAAAATGAAGCATTACATATTTCTTTTGATGAAAAAAATACACTTGCCGCAATCCTAAAGCAAATGGAGAAAGAGTATCAAACTGATATTGATAAACATTCACAAATATTACTTTTATCCAATCTCGAATTGCTTCTGAATTATTGCATGCGTTTTTATGGTCGGCAATTCATTACACGAACCAATCAAAACAGAGATATTATTGCACGGTTTGAGCAATTTTTGACAGAATACATGCATTCGGAAGAGCTTAAACATTCGGGACTTCCTTCCGTAAAACTTTGCGCTGAACACCTAAGTTTATCGGCAAGTTATTTCAGTGACCTTTTGAAAAGTGAAACAGGGAAAAATGCTCAAGAACATATTCATTTTTATTTGTTGGACAAAGCAAAAACACTTTTACAAAATACAAACAAGACAGTAAATGAAATTGCTTTTG
>DAIQOU010000289.1:3465-6094 GCA_036787725.1 Bacteroidales bacterium | reverse complement strand
TCCCGGTGATGGAAGCTTTTGAAGGGACGAAAAACACATGGGCGCCCGAGTTGTTTTATGATAAGAAAACAAAAACCTTTTATATTTTCTGGGCTTCTACCATTCCGGGAGCTTTTCCGGAAATACCCACTTCCGAAAGCGAAAAAGGATTGAACCATCGGCAATATTATGTAACAACGAAAGATTTTAAGACATTCTCCGAAACCCGTTTGTTTTTTGAACCCGGATTCAGCGTAATAGACGGCTCCATCTTGGAAAAAGACGGTATTTATTATTTGTTTATTAAAAACGAAAATTCCAATCCCCCGGAGAAAAACATCCGAATCACCGAAAACGACAGACCGTTCGACTTTCCTACCGTCGTTTCGGAACCGATTACGGGAGATTATTGGGCAGAAGGACCGGCCCCTTTGCAGGTAGGCGAATACGTATATGTTTATTTTGATAAATACAGAGATCATAATTACGGAGCCGTTCGCTCAAAAGATATGAAAGAGTGGGAAGATGTTTCGGATTCGGTTCGATTCCCGAAAGGGATAAGACACGGTACGGCCTTCCGGGTACCGGTAACCATCTTGGAGAACTTAAAGAAAAACGGAAACAATAACTAAATTGGCAGATTTCAACAGCAAGAAATATGAAGGTACAAAAACCGTTAATGGAAATGCGCTACCGCGAAGAACTGGAAGCGCTCAAGGCAAACGATACGGCTAAACGCCCCAAGAATTGGCAACTTTCGCCTCAAGCGGTACGCACGTTTATTCTGGGAGCCGAACAACCGTTGATGCTGAATGATAAACCGGTAAAAATCAGTGCCAAATTCTTTGGTGATGATGCGTTGGTAGAACGCTCGATTGTCACATTGGCCGGAAACCGGGGATTGATGTTGGTCGGAGAACCGGGAACGGCAAAAACCATGCTCTCGGAGTTATTGTCCGCAGCTATTTGCGGAACAAGCGCCAACACCGTACAAGGAACAGCCGGCACCGGTGAAGACAACATTAAATATTCATGGAACTATGCCCTGTTGCTGGCCAAAGGCCCCATACCCGAAGCCCTGGTACCCGGACCGGTCCATATCGGAATGAAAAAAGGAATAATCACTCGGTTTGAGGAAATCACCCGATGCCCGTTGGAAATTCAAGACAGCCTCATCAGTATCATGAGCGATCGCGTACTGAATATTCCCGAATTGGGAGAAGAAGGAATCTTGTTTGCCGGAGAAGGATTTAATGTTATCGCAACAGCCAATACCCGGGATAAAGGAATTAACGAAATGTCGAGCGCACTCAAGAGACGGTTTAATTTCGAAACGGTAGAATCAATCAAAAGCATTGCATTGGAAAATCGGATTATTTCCGAACAGTGTGCTCAATTGTTTGCCGCATCGGGAATTGAGATGCAAGTACAACCGGATGTTGTGGATATATTGGCAACCACTTTTACCGAATTGCGTACGGGAGCTTCTTTTGAAAAAGCAAAAATACAACCGTTATCCGGAGTGATGAGTACGGCCGAGGCAGTCTCGGTCTATTATCAGTCGGCATTGGAAGCGTATTATTATCGCGACGGACTCATACCGATGCGTTCACTGACCGAAAATTTATTGGGAGCGGTAGTAAAAGAGAATAAAGACGATTTGCCCAAACTGAAAGACTATTTCAACGGGCCGGTCAGGTTAAAGGCTGAAAGAACAGGCGGATTATGGAAAGAATATTACGAGAGCCGGACCTCGCTCAAATAGAAGAGTGGTTTAATCGATCGTTTGATCTGTCGTCCGGCACGGTTTATTTTCCGGTAAGACATCATTCGCCGGCCTGTACATTGTATTTGCAGAAGACCATTTCTTTATATAAGCCGGACATCATTCTGATCGAAGGTCCGTCGGAGGCTTCTCATTTGATTCCTTATATCGCCGATCCCGATTCCGTTCCCCCTTTTTGTATTTATTACAGTTATGACGATAAGGAAGGTAAAGTAAACGATCGGCGGGAAAAATACCGTGCTTATTATCCTTTTTTGGAATATTCTCCGGAATATGCCGCCATACGCCGGGCCGTCGAATTAAATATTCCGGTTGCATTTATAGACCGGCCCTACGCCTCCCGATTGGTTAACAAGCCGGAATCAACCGAATTACAATACAGTTTCAACGAAAACAAAGAATATGAAGTAAACCGTTATACTTCCATGCTGGCCCGGAAATCGGGATGCCGCAGCTTTTCGGAGTTCTGGGAAAGTCGTTTTGAATTACCGGCTCCGAATACGGAACTGCGGGAATTTGTCCGAAGTGTGTTTTTCATGGCTTACTTCATGCGATTGACAACTCCTCCGGACGACGAGAACTTCCGGGAAGACCTCCGGCGAGAAAAGTACATGGCCGATCGAATAGCAGAAGCACGTGCAATCCATAATCGTGTATTGGCGGTAACCGGGGCATTCCATGTATGCGGACTGATGAACCCCGCACAAAACCTGCCCGCCTCCAAACAGCATAATCCGAATCTTACAGCTTCTTATCTGATGCCTTATACTTTTCATGAGCTGGACAGCAAGAACGGATACGCGGCGGGAATGCCTTACCCCGCCTATTACCAACAGGTTTGGAAGAAGCTGAAAGAGGGTAAGA
>DAIQOU010000289.1:0-3365 GCA_036787725.1 Bacteroidales bacterium | reverse complement strand
TGTTCAAAACACCGGATAAAAACGGGAACCATCGAAAGACAGCATATTACGCTGGAAATATTGAAAAAGCCGGCTCATTACGATAAAAGTAAATTTCTTCATCAACTGGATTTCCTGAATACCGGTTTTTGTAAGTTGGAATCGGGTCCTGATTATGTAAACAATAAAGATAAAACCTGGTGCGGGAAATATGGATCTGCCGTTACAGCAGCCGGGTAGAAGCCGAATTGATTAATCTTTCGGTATACGGCACTTCCGTGTCGCAAGTGTGTGCATCGCTTGCAGCAAAAGAGTTTCGCGACAGCCTGACCGGCGGATCGTTGGGACGATTATTGATCTCGGTTCAAGTAATGGGCATCGAACACTTTTTTGATTTTTACAACGATCGTATTACAGAAACAATACAACAAGAACATAATTTTATCGGTTTGTGCCGGTTATTGGGGGACTTGGACTATCTGTTTAATATGCAGCTGATAATGGAAAAAAGCGGAGTTCATCCGGCCCTCCCGAAATGGATAAACAAAACGTTTGAATTAGCAGTGAATCGCCTGACCGATTGTAAAAACACAAGTGCGGACGAGGAAGAAACGGTTTGCGAACAACTGAAAAATTTATATTCTTTTTCGGCAGACCATTCTTCCGATTCACCAACGGAATTATTCAACCGAACCATCGCCGAAGTCTTGGAAGACACATTTTGCAACAGCCGTTTCTACGGAACCTGTTTGGCCATTCATTATAAACAGGGAGCCATATCGGTTTCCGAATACGGTGACCGGATCGGAAATTACCTGGAAAGCGTCGTATCCCGTCCGGAGGATGCAGCATCTTTCATTTGCGGTATCTTTTTGATAGGAAGAGATGCTTTATTTTCCAATCCGGAACTGACGAATCGAATCGACCGGATCATTGCTTCGATGAGTAACGAAGTTTTCATTTCCGTATTACCCAATTTACGTTATGCGTTTACGTCTTTTCTTCCGTCCGAGATCAACCGCATCGGCACGTTTATTACCGATAAATACCGGGTATCCGAAACCGACTTTTCCGGCAGTTCCGTCATAACCCGAGAAGAGTTGCTGATGGGTATGCAATCGGATCAATTAGCATTGGAACAACTGAAAAAATGGAGGATGACAGATGGATGATAAGACAATGATTACCCGTTGGCGGCTGATCCTGGGAGAATTTGCCGATACCAACTTACCGCTGGAGAACGATCCGGAAGCAAAAGACCTGGACAGTGTATTGGATTTCCTGTATCACCGCGAATACGGGAAAGACCGCGGTATACGGGAAAAAGGTCCCGGAGGAAAAGGCTATTCCGTTATGTCCGTTCCCCAATGGATCGGGCGGGTCAAAAAACTGTTCCCGAAAAAAACGGTAGAGATCATGCAAAAGCAAGCGCTGGATAAATACAACCTCACCGCTTTATTGACCGACCCGGACGTGCTGAAGGAAATGGAACCCAACTTGGATCTGCTTAAAAATATCCTGACCTTCCGTCACCTCCTCTCCGGAAAGGTAAAAAGCTTGGCTTATCAAATTGTGGAAGACGTGGTAAACGATATCAAACGAAAACTGGAGATCAAAGTAAAACATGTTTTTTACGGAAAGAAACTACCCGGTTCCACTACCAATTACAAAATATACCGTAACTTTGATATAAAAAGAACGATACGTAAGAACTTAAAAAACTACAGTCACGAGTACAATACCATCATTCCCGAACGCCTGTATTTTAATCAAAACGTCAAACGATTCAATCCTTGGCATGTGGTGATCCTGGTCGACGAAAGCGGAAGTATGATGGATTCCGTTATTTATACGTCGGTAATGGCAAGCATTTTTGCAAAGTTGCCGTTCCTCAGTGTTAAACTGGTCATTTTCGATACCTCGATAGTGGATCTCAGCGAACACTTGGACGATCCGGTCGGCATCTTGATGAAAGTGCAATTGGGAGGAGGAACCGATATTCACCAAGCCTTGGAATACGGAAAGAAACTGATTTCGGCTCCACAAAAGACCATCGTTGTATTGGTGAGCGACCTGTACGACGGAAACGATTATCGGAAAATGTATCGCTCCTCCAAAGATTTAATCGAATCGGGATGCCGACTGTTTGTCTTTCCGGCACTGGATTATCAAGCTTCCCCGACCTACGACAAAGGCGCTGCACGGTATATGGCCGGATTGGGCGCCGATGTGGCTGCCATCACCCCGGAAGAATTGGCCGACCGGATGGGGGAAATCATTAAGATGTAGGTCTTCATTCTTTTCTCTTGATACAAAAGAAATGAAACCCAACATGGTTGAAAGTGCCGGGTTCGGCTGTATGCAAGCAAAGTTGGCCCGCAGCTCTCGCTTAAACGCACTTTTAATATAATTGAAAATACTACGCTCGGCTATAGGCAAGTTTTACTTGTCTTATAGATCTCGCTTAAACGCAAGCGATTACCCCGAAGGGGTAACACATGGATAACCCCGAGTGAAACTCGGGGCCATAAAAACTCCCCTACTAAAAGAACCCCGAAGCGGGTTCAAGCCTTTATTCAAATTAGAGCCCGGCAGGGACGAGATCATCCTTAACCGCATGTGTAGCGCAAGCGAAACTTACGGGACGAAAGAGACCGCTCTCGCAACTCCGACGGTTACGCCATGCTTCACCGTCGGTTAGGCATAAAGGCGTCCCTCGCGGGACTTGCAGAACAGAGTTTGCCGTAACCGACAGAAAACCAAACCGACAAAAAGCAGCCGAAAGTCCCGACAGGGACGAAATCATCTTAACCGCATGTGAAGCGCAAGCGAAACTTGCGGACTGAAAAAGCCCCCTCCCGCACCTCCGACGGTTACGCCATGCTTCACCATCGGTTAGGCATAAAGGCGTCCCTCGCGGGACTTGCAGAGCAGAACTTACCGTAACCGACAGAAAACCAAACCGACAAAAAGCAGCCGAAAGTCCCGACAGGGACGAAATCATCTTAACCGCATGTGAAGCGCAAGCGAAACTTGCGGACTGAAAAAGCCCCCTCCCGCACCTCCGACGGTTACGCCATGCTTCACCATCGGTTAGGCATAAAGGCGTCCCTCGCGGGACTTGCAGAGCAGAACTTACCGTAACGAAATGAAACAGAACAGGCAGAAAGTTCCTTTATAGTTATAAAGAACGGAATGCCTCTTGATCCAAACTTTTCTGGAGGAAGTCTCAATTCCACTTTCGCAGATATAGCAATAAAGTTACAGAGCAAATTACCATTCTGCAATAGGATATGGGTCTCAATTCCACTTTCGCAGATATAGCAATAAAGATTATGTAAAACCTTTGGACTATGGGTATGCAATAACTGTCTCAATTCCACTTT
>DAIQOU010000783.1:0-1758 GCA_036787725.1 Bacteroidales bacterium | reverse complement strand
AATAACTCTAAACCTATTATAATATATGATAAAGAATAAATCACTATTCCTATTGGCTATTGTCTTTTTCTTATTTACTTCTTTTAAAGAAGAAAGAACACCTGTCACCCTATTTATGATCGGAGATTCTACCATGGCCGATAAAAAGACGGACGGCCAAAATCCGGAACGGGGTTGGGGACACATGCTTCCGGGCTTTTTCAGTGAAGATATTATAGTGGATAATCATGCACAAAACGGTCGCAGCTCTAAAAGTTTTATTGATGAAGGACGATGGGATGCAGTAGTATCCAAAATCAAAAAAGGAGATTATGTATTTATTCAGTTCGGTCATAATGATGAGAAATCGGATGAGAAACGACATACCGATCCCGGAAGCACATTTGATGAAAACCTGAAGCGGTTTGTTAATGAGACCCGCACTAAAGGCGGTATCCCGGTACTGTTTAATTCGATTGTTCGTCGGCATTTTAATGAAGAAGGTGTATTGATCGATACGCATGGAGCTTATTTGGATTCTCCCCGGAATGTGGCAAAGGAGTTAGATGTTCCTTTTATCGATATGCATAGGATTACGCATGAATTGGTACAAGGAATGGGAGTGGAGTCTTCGAAAAGGCTTTTTATGTGGGTGGAGCCGAAAACAGTCCCGGCAATTCCCGAAGGGAAAGAAGATAATACGCATTTGAATGTATATGGAGGAAGGGTTATTGCTAAGTTGGCAGCAGAAAGGATTGTTAAAGCAATTCCCGAATTGGCTCCCTATGTTCGGAATTACGATTTTGTGGTAGCAAAAGACGGAAGCGGTGATTTTTTTACCGTACAGGAGGCTATCGATGCGGTTCCCGATTTCCGGAAGGGTGTGCGTACAAAGATATTGATTCGTAAAGGGGTGTATAAGGAAAAAATCATTGTGCCGGAATGTAAAATCAATGTTTCTTTAATCGGTGAAAACGGAACAACGCTTACTTACGACGATTATGCTTCCAAACCGAATGTTTTTGGAGAAAATAAAGGGACTTCCGGATCGGCTTCTTCTTATATCTACGGACATGATTTTTACGCCGAGAACATTACATTCGAAAATTCATCCGGCCCGGTAGGACAGGCTGTGGCCTGCTTTGTAAGCGGAGACCGGGCGTATTTCAAGAATTGCCGTTTTTTGGGATTTCAGGATACATTATATACTTACGGAAAGCAAAGCCGCCAATATTATGAGGATTGTTATATCGAAGGTACGGTTGATTTTATTTTCGGTTGGTCTACAGCTTTATTTAATCGTTGCACCATTCACAGCAAAGGAGGCGGCTATATTACCGCGCCTTCTACCGATCAGGGGAAATCATACGGATATGTGTTTTATGATTGTGATTTAACTGCGCCGGAAGGGGTAACCGATGTATATCTTTCCCGTCCGTGGCGTCCGTATGCTCAAGCCGTATTTATTCGTTGTCGGATGGGCAGTCATATTGCACCGGAAGGATGGAACAACTGGAATAAGAAAGATGCGGAGAAAACCGTTTTCTATGCAGAGTATGAGAGTCGGGGAGAAGGAGCCGATCCGAAAGCGCGTGCCGGATTCTCTCGTCAACTTACCGATTTGAAAGGGTACGAAACCGAATCTGTATTAAAGGGTTCGGACGGTTGGAATCCCGTGAAAGACGGAAATGATTTAATAGAAGTCGTGAGATAACCGGGAGGGAAGACATTGGAAGTCGGGTGAGGTATAAACTTCAGTTTAAAAATAGAAACTGAATC